>DAHXMB010000173.1:0-5496 GCA_027365695.1 Candidatus Acididesulfobacter sp.
TTTATTACATTTTTATATTTTAATCTTTTAAAATTTGCTTTTCTACTATAGCCATAAATTCATATGCAAAATCATCCGTCTCGTTGACGAGCACTCTAACTCTATTGGTATAATAATTATATGCTATTACGGCAGGTATCGCGGCAAAAAGTCCAGCCGCGGTAGCCACTAACGAATCGGCTATGCCGGGAGCCACAACGGCAAGACCTGCCGTTCCTGCTTTTTGAATACTTTCAAATGCCGTCATAATGCCCCATACCGTTCCGAATAAACCTATAAACGGGGTGATAGAACCTGTTGTAGCAAGAAACGGCAAATACATTTCTAATTTTGATATTGAAGAAAGCTGTGACTTTTTTAAAACTCTTTCAACTAAATGAGAACCGTTTATTTTAGTGTCATATTCTATAGAAGATTTGTCTTTATATTCCGCAGCTGTTTTCTTTAAACTTACTAATTCTTTATATGCTGATTCAAACATAGCAGCAATAGGACTAAAATCTAAATTTTTAACTGTAGACATAACATAATCTAATCTTTTAGATTCCCAAAAAATGTCTATAAATTCTTTGTTTTCTTTTTTTGCTTTATTAAAATAACTAAGCTTATAAAAAATTATTGCCCACGAAGTCAAGGAAAAAAAAGCAAGAATTAAAAGAACAAGTTTTACGATTATGTTAGTATTCAAAATGTGCGTTAAAATACCAAAATTATTAATCATAATAAATTTAATTTTTTTATTATTTTATTTTAAATTTAGTAAATTATAAGTAAATATAAAAATATAAGGTAGTTAATTTAATAATTAATCAAACCAGCTGCTCATATTCGCCTCTTATTCTGAAAAATTTTAAAAAAGACCTTTAAAATAAACTGATTTAATTATAATTATTATTAATTAAACACGAACTTCCTCGTCTGGAAGCATTTCAAATTGAGAACTGTCTACTCCGCATTCAGGACATTCATCCGGTGGAGTTTCTCCATAATATATATATCCGCAAACTACGCATCTCCAAGTATGCATATAAAATCACCTCTTTAAGTTATTATATTTTTTTATAGTTTATAGTTTTTTTAATGATAAAAAAATAAAATTATCACTATTTAATAATTATAAATTATTATACCTAAATTTGCAATGATTATCGTTTATGAAAAATATATTGACAAATAAAAATAATAACTATATATTGTAAATAATTTCAATAAAATGCTATATATTGTTTAATAGTATTATAAATTATAATTTTAATTTAACTTTAACAAATAAGGTGTTTAAATGAGCATTAAAAAACCGATTGATTTAAAAATAAATCTGGAAAAAGATAATCTAACAAAAAATTTTAGCGAAAATGCCGTAACGGTTTTAAAAAAACGTTATCTCGCAAAAGACGCAAACGGTTTTATAATTGAAAATATTTCAGGAATGTTTGAAAGGGTATCAAATAATATTTCAGAAGCCGATTATAATTATAAATCATCAAAAGAACAGGTTGAAAAATTAAAATCTGATTTTTATGATGAAATGTCTAATTTGCGATTTCTTCCCAATTCTCCAACTTTAATGAACGCAGGCAGACAACTGCAACAATTATCCGCATGTTTTGTGCTTCCGATAGAAGATTCTATGGAATCAATATTTGAAACATTAAAAAATACCGCGCTTATTCATCAAAGCGGGGGCGGAACAGGATTTTCATTTTCAAGATTAAGACCAAAAAATGACGTTGTCCATTCTACAAAAGGAATATCAAGCGGTCCTGTTTCATTTATGCAGGTATTTAATGCAGCTACCGAAGCCGTTAAACAAGGAGGAACTCGAAGAGGCGCCAATATGGGAATACTTAATATTGACCATCCGGATATTATGGATTTTATAACCTCTAAAAAAGATACTTCAAAACTTAACAATTTTAATATATCCGTTGCAATCACGGAAGATTTTATAGATAAAGCGTTAAAAAACGAAGAATATCCGCTTATCAATCCGAGAAGTAAAGAAATAGTGAAATATCTCAATGCAGGAGAAGTATTTGATACTATAGTAGAATTGGCTTGGAAAAGCGGGGAACCGGGCATAATATTTATAGACAGAATAAATAAATTTAATCCTGTTCCGTCTGCCGGCTTAATTGAATCTACAAACCCTTGCGGAGAACAGCCGCTTATTCCCTATGAATCATGCAATTTAGGTTCTATTAACATTGGAAAATTTATAAAAAAGCATCCGATAAACATAAACATAAGCGGATTAAAAAATATAGATTATTACACTAATCTAATAGATTGGGAATCTTTAAGAAAAACTGTCCATATTGCTGCACATTTTTTAGATAATGTTATAGATAAAAATAATTATCCTCTTAAAAAAATAGAAGAAACTACTCTGTCAAATAGAAAAATCGGACTCGGCATTATGGGATATGCCGATACATTGATTAAATTAGATATCCCGTATAACAGTGAAATTGCTTTGCAAACAGCGGAAAAAATAATGGAATTTATAAATACCGAATCAAAAGCAAAATCTCAGGAACTTGGGGAAAAGCGCGGAAGTTTTCCTAATTTTGACAATTCAATATGGAAAACAAAAGGATATAAAGCAATGCGGAACGCAACCACTACTACAATTGCTCCGACAGGAACTATCAGCATTATAGGCGGCGCTTCAAGCGGTATAGAACCTTTATTTGCTTTAAGCTACGAAAGACATGTTTTAGATAATCAATCATTAATAGAAATTGATAAAAATTTAAAAGATAAATTTAACGATTTAGATATTTTTTCAAATGAATTAATAGACTTTATAGCAAAAGAAGGAAGGTTTGATAAAAATGCATATAAAAATTGGAAAGATTATAATCCTTCACCTTTTAAAATCTCCTCCGAAATTAGAAACTTATATGAAAAAAACGGGGAAAAATTAGAAGAATATAAAATATTTGAGTATTTAAACTCGGTTTTTATTACAAGCCATGATATCAAGCCTAAATGGCATGTGTTGACACAATCGGCATTTCAAAAATATACCGACAATGCCGTCAGTAAAACAGTTAATTTTCCTCACAACGCCGCTAAAGAAGATATTAAAGAAGTTTATGTGCAGGCTTACAATCTTAACCTTAAAGGAATTACCGTTTATAGAGACGGTTCTCGGGAACAGGTTTTAACAACCCCAAAATCTCAGTCTAAACAAACACAAAATGAAAATGAAAATAGCAGTAAAGATACAAATAATAAAAAATACCTATCTATAGAGCCTAGAAAGAGACCTGATATTATTTACGGTGTGACAATTAAAATGGTAACAGGGTGCGGACCTTTGTACGTAACCATAAATAAAGACGATAACGACGCTCCTTTTGAAATTTTTAACTCTATAGGAAAATCCGGAGGCTGCGCCCAGAGCCAGACAGAGTCAATAGGCAGAATGGTCAGTATGGCATTACGCTCAGGAATAGACGCTGAAGAAATTATAAGTCAGCTAAAGGGAATAAGATGCAACCAGCCATACGGATTCGGAGAAAATATTATTTATTCCTGTGCAGATGCCATAGGTAAGGCTCTTGAAAAGAGCTTAAAGGAAATATCGGATTTAAAAAAATGTAATTGCGAAGAAAACGGCTTTAATACCGGTATTGTAAAGAAAAATAACAATGATAATAGCGAAGATAACAATCATAAAAATAATTTACATAACAATAATAATCATAATCATATTACTGATGCGTTAAATACTCAATTTAGAGGTGCTTGCCCTTCATGCGGCGGTTCAAATCTTAAACATGCAGAAGGATGCACGGTATGCTTAGATTGCGGCTATTCCGACTGCGGATGATATAATAGCATATTATATATAAATAGAAAAGTATAAAGAATGTCCCAAAATTGCCGATAGAAAATTATTTTTCTGTATTCCTGCATACGCAAGAATGACTTTGCGGGTATTTAAGTTTTCACCCAACGGGTGTCATTCCCGCAAAAGCGGGAATCTAATATTTATATAACTTTAAAGCTATTTTAACAATCTCTATCAGCAATTTTGGGAAGGTTTAAGCGATACCTTAAATACTCGCTATCGGCCATTTTGGCATATATTAAAGAATAAAAAAGAAGCTCTGTAATATATTACAGAGCTTCTTTGCTTTAAGGGGAAAAAGCCTTCGGTAAAAATTAATATGCGGTTCCATATAGAATTAATTGTTTTAATGATCCTTGAATTGAGCCCGGCATTCCCATATGTGTCATAAATGCCCACATACCTGCATCGGAAAAATAATATTTCATTCTCCACATTTCACCTAATATTCCGATATCGGTATAGCCGCCGTTGCGATAAACCAATATTTCGACAGGAAAAGCCGAACTATGATCTATGCCTGGATTTTTATATGTTTTTGTAGCTCTTATGCCGCTATCTATTGAAATACTATGCCTTTCGGTAGAATTTCTTATAACGCCGAATTCAATAAAACCAGCAGACGGATCATTTATTTCATAGGCATAATGCCACCGGCTTTTATTAATTTGTATCCCTTTTTTTACTAAAGCGGCAACTCCTTCAAGATTTGAGTTTTTACTTCCTGAATAATTCTGAATTACTACAACGCTGCCGGGAAAAGAACCTCCGCCGATACCTCCCGGGAATCTGCCCGTTCTCATAGGTCCGTATTGAGTGTTTAATGCCGTCCCTCCGACGGCTTTTCTAATTGCGCTTTTAATATTACTATTTGCCTTAGCGGCATAAGCAATATATGAATTTCCAGAAAAGGTTCTTGTAATAGCGGGAAGATTAACCATGCTTACGACTGTCCCCTGCGTAGGAGTCGTATAAACGCTCACTCTTAGCGGCAAGCCAAATGCTGCAACGGGATTTTTACCGTTATCCGTCATATACTTGTCGTAAGAATTATTATCGGCGGCTATAACGGTAGATATATGAGAATCGCCTTTTGGAAGGGAGATTCTTTTTACCGCTATAACATTCCAGCCGATATTATTTAAAGCGCTTTTGACTTTATTTATAACGGATGAATAATTTCCTCCGATATTTACCGCAACTTTTGTAAACACGCCGTAAGAAGAAGCATATGATTTCAAACTGCTTAATGAAATAATCAATACGCTTAAAATGAAGACAAACATTAATTTTTTAAATAATTTTAAACCCATAGTAAACTTTCCTCCTTAATTTTTATTAGCTCAATGAATTGCTATTTTTTATTAAAATCAATATTTAAAAATAATGTTTAATTTTTATCATAATATGACAGGCATGTCAAATATAAATTTATACCCAAAAATTTACGATAGAAAATTATTTTTTAGTTTATAGATGGGTTATAATTTTAGCCCAACTTCACCACTTTTATTATTCTAAAATTATAACTCGTTGATATTATTACATTTTATTTTTTATTTTGTAGTCCCCATAGACATTTTTATTGCCCCCATAAATATAGTAATATCAATATGTTGCTGATAATTATGGTG
>DAHXMB010000179.1:0-4931 GCA_027365695.1 Candidatus Acididesulfobacter sp.
CTTTTATCTGCCTATTTAAAATAAAAATTATAAAAAATAAACAATTTGGAGGATTTTATGAGTGTAAAAAATTATTTAAAAAGGAAAAATGTTATTACAGGTTTTTTTGTTGTTTTGATTTTAGGTTCGTTGATATTGGCGACATCGGCATTTATCTATAAAAAAAACGATGTTTCAGGGGCAGTTGCGCTAACCGCTTTTAAGAATACAAACGCTATTAATACGGACAAATTTAAAGTTTACGGGCTTATATGCGGAGATACTTTCTGTATAGACTCTATTCAAAACGCGCTTTATAAGATAAAAGGGGTTACTTCGGCAAAGGTTGATATGAATAATCAGGAGGCAATCGTAAAATTTCATGGAAATATTCCTCCCGAAACTTTCATAGAGGCAATAGACGGCGCATCCAACGCTATGTTTCATTATACCGCCCATTATATAAAATAAATGCATGGCATAATATATCAATTAGTAAATAATTAGTAAATAAATACCCAAAATTGCCGATAGAGATTATTAAAAGTGCTTTAATGTTTTAAAAAGACTGAATTCCTGCCTGCGCAGGAATGACACTCAACAGGTGGAACGATAAATCTTCACAAAGTCATTCCCTCGTAAGCGGGTACGCTTTAAAACCGTCGGCATTTAGACGGCTCATCTAGAAAAATTAGAAAAATAATTTTCTATCGGTAATTTTAGGAAATAAATAAACAAGGAGGTACATATTATGAAAGCAGGAAACAAAAGCTCAGCTTCTAATGCAACTTCCGGCTCCGCTGCTCTGTTCGCAATTTTGGGCGGGGCTTGCTGCTGGGGTCCATTGGTTTTCAGCATATTGGGAGTCGGCGCAAGCACGGGAGGAGTTCTCGGCTCTACCGCCTCTTTTCTAGGAGTTATTGCACCTTACAGAAATTATTTTTTGATATTAAATATTATCGGCGTGTTTTTATCTTTTTTCTTTATCTATATAATGCCGAAAATATCTTTACAAAAAAGCGCATCTAATATCAGCGAAAGCGCAAACGGAGAAACATGCGACTGTGAAACGTCGGTCGGTTCGTTTAATTTTAGTAAGCTCGTTTTTTTCTCGTCTTTACTGATTACGGTCGGAATATTTATATACTTGTATGTAGATACGGGTCAGGTTTTTATGGCGTGGCCGCAGCTGTAAGGCAATAGAGGGATTTTAACATTTGCAGGTATATATTTCAATTAAATTAAGTTAAGTAATTACATTAAGTTAAGTAATTAAATTAAGTCAGTTATATAGAATAGGTATTGAAAAATATTAAATAAATTACAACAGGTGAACTTGTTAGAAAATATTAATAAATAAAATAATTAAAAAGGAGGTTTTATTATGAAAAAGATTAAGATTGGGATAACAGGTATGACCTGCGGGGGCTGCATCATTTCCGTAAATAAAGCAATAAAAAAGGTTGAAGGAGTAAAAGAAGTGAAGGTTTCTTTAAAAGACAATACGACGGTTATATCTCTATCTGAAAGTGCAAATATTGATGAGATAAAAAATAATTTGACGACTGCAGGT
The DNA here is from genome assembly GCA_027365695.1 of Candidatus Acididesulfobacter sp. Taxonomy (GTDB): domain Bacteria; phylum SZUA-79; class SZUA-79; order Acidulodesulfobacterales; family Acidulodesulfobacteraceae; genus Acididesulfobacter. Next base: position 1,553 of record DAHXMB010000179.1, read on the forward strand.
TATAAACCGAAAGAATATGTTGAATTATTGAAAGAAAACGCAGAAGCCTGCTGCTAAAATAATTTAAAAACTTATTAAAGGCAATAAACTATTTTGTAAATTAAATTTTAGGAAGACGAACTGTTTTTTTGTTTTTGGGTAGATGTTTAATATTAGTAACATTTTAACAGATTAAAAACATATGTTCATAATACTTATTGCGAACACTATATTAGGAGAAGACAATGAAGAAAATAAAAATGAATGTTGCGGGTATGACCTGCGAACACTGTGTTACTTCAGTAAATAAAGCAATTAACAAAGTAAAAGGCGTAATAGAAGTAGATACTTTGTTATCTAAAGGCGAAAGTATTATTTTAACGCTTGATGACATAAAAGTCGAAGATATAAAGAAAAACATAGAAAATGCGGGCTATACGCCTTTAGCACATGAAACATCTAATGTTTCCGAAACCGAAGTAAGAAAAACGGCAAAAGTTGAAAGCGCCCAAACAGGCAGCGGACATAATTACGATTATGATTTAATCGTCATAGGCGGAGGCTCTGCCGCTTTTTCATCGGCTATAAAATTTGCCGATGAAGGCAAAAAAGTGTGCGTTATCGAAAACTGGGTTATAGGCGGAACATGTTTAAACAGAGGTTGCGTTCCTTCAAAGCATCTTCTGGAAGCCGCAAGAATATATTACGAACCTTTGAGCAATAAATTTAAAGGCATAGAAACAAAACAGGCGCATATCGACATAAAAGAACTTATAAAAAGAAAAACCGAACTGCTTAACAGCCTGCGGGAAATGAAATATTACAATGTATTAAAAGGTTATAATAATATTACTTTTATAGAAGCCGAAGGAAGATTTGCATCAAAAAATTCCGTAGAGGTTATCCCTAACGATAAAGGCATAGACTCTTATAAAATTACTTCCGATAAATTTATTATCGCAACGGGCGGTGCAAACCAGATAATAGATATTAACGGATTAGGAGAGGTCGGCTATATTACAAACGAAGAGATATTAAACTTGGACTATCTGCCTGAAACTCTTTTGATATTAGGCACAAGGGCGGTATCGCTTGAATTTGCTCAGATGTTTAGAAGATTCGGCTCTAAAGTGGTGACGGTAGGACGTTCAGGCAGAATTTTACTTAACGAAGAACCCGAAATATCCGAAGCACTTTTACAAATATTAAAAAATGAAGGAATTGAATTTTTGCTGAACTCTTCTATAAAACGCCTTTATAAAAAAGACGGTAAAAAATATGCCGAAATTGAAACGGAAGAAGGACTTAAAACAGTCAAATTTGATGAATTCTTAATGGCAACAGGTATCACGGGAAATACCGAGGGTTTAAATTTAGAAGCGGTCGGAGTCGAAACCTATAAACAGGGTTATATTAAAGTTGACGGCGAACTTAAAACTACCAACCCCGACATTTACGCATGCGGCGACGTTACGGGTATAATGAGGTTAGTTACGACGGCTGCGTATGACGGCAAAATAGCCGCCTATAATCTGCTTAATGAAAAACATATAAAAGCGGATTACTCTTCTGTTGCGCATACTACATTTACCGACCCGGAAGTGTCTTCAGTCGGATTAACGGAAGAAGCGGCTATAAAAGAAGGCTACTACGTAATTAAAGTTGTTTTTCCCGTTGAATACGTTCCCAAAGCTCAGGCTATTTTCAAAATAGAAGGCTTGATAAAGATGATAGCGGATAAGAAAACCAATAAAGTTCTCGGAGTTCATATGCTGGCGCACAACTCGTCGGAAACAATCCAGCAGGCAAGCGTATATTTACAAAATAGTTATACGATCCAGCAAATCGGCGAGGAATTAGGCGTCTATCCAACTATGGCGGAAGGGCTTAAATTAGCCGCTCAGAGCTTTACTAAAGATGTTAACAAACTTAGCTGCTGCGCGTAGTATATACTATATAAACCATAATATAAGGAGGTACTGAAATGAAGACGCCGATTTGTCCCACCTGCGGCTGTTCCCTCGTAAGGTTGGGCATTGCTAAGGATGAAGCGGTAATGCGGAAATATCGGGAAAGAGAATATTCGTTCTGCTGCGACGGGTGCGCCGTTATGTTTGAAAAAAATCCGGAGGCATTGCTTAGCGGGGCTGCAGATATAGTCGTGTGTCCGTCTTGTTTAGCGGAAAAACCGATAGGTCAGACAGTGGAAATTAACTATAAGGGCGAGAAGTTTAATTTTTGCAGGTGTCCACATTGCATAGCCGTTTTTCGGAAAGATCCGGAATACTACACAAAGCGTCTATCCGGCGAAATTGAATTTTCCGGTATTTTCTCGGAAAAACAAGGGTGTTGTTCGTAATATGCAAGGGGGACATAAAACCGTAACAGGTGAAAAAAAGATTGAACACTCCCGATAATATTAGCATTTTATACTACATTACACGGAAATGTAAATTATAATAAGATTGTCTTAGTTTACTCCAATTATACGGAGTAGATCACTATTGAGCTAATTTAAACTAATTTTAAACTAATTTTAGAGGAGTATATTGCTATGAAAGTTATGAAAGTAAAAGTGCTGTTTTTAATTATTGTTTCAATTCTTGTATTAAGCTTTAGTTCTATTCCTGCGTTTGCAATCCAAAATTCAAATTACGGCGGTTTTTACAAAAATTATAACAAAACTGTAAAGATAGTCGTCGGCGTCAATACGCCTGGACAGCAATTTCAGATTTCCATGTATAATGTTGTGCACGCTATAAAATATCTTAAATCGGAAGGCAAAAAATATTCTATTCAGGTAGTTTTCTACGGACCGACCGTAAAATCGTTAATTCCTTCACAAAAGATGTGCTTGACCATGCTTCATAATCTTAGAAGCGAAGGAGTGAGTTTCAGGGTCAGCAAAAATGCTCTAATGCTAAACGGCGTTAATTCTAAAAATATACCTTCCTTTGTAAAAATAATTCCCGGCGGAACGCTGCAGGTTTTTAAAAAAATAAACGAAGGATATACCTTTCTAATTGCAATGTGAAAATAACAAAAACGGCGTTTTTAAAATAATATAAGCCGTACTGCGGATAAAAATAAAAAAATAGAGAAGCATCTACATTTATATGGTATAAGATAGATATAACCCGGGAGGAATTATGCTTGAACATTATTTGACGCGCAATTTACCTGCAGGACTTGAATTTCTTAACGATATTGTCTTTGACCTTCGCTGGACGTATAATCATGATGCCGATGAACTTTTTAAAACAATAGACCCTACCCTGTGGTATTTAACGCACAATCCATGGTTGATTCTGTAAACGGTATCTTTAGATGATTTAAAAAAATTATCTTCAAATGCTGATTTTATGAAAAATTTTAATCAGATAAAACACGACTGGGTAAA
>DAHXMB010000195.1:0-3610 GCA_027365695.1 Candidatus Acididesulfobacter sp.
TGTTTATTGCATAATATAATTACCCAATATTGCAAAACAAATTCCCCAATTTTGCAATATGTTTTTCCTCACTATTGCAAAAAAGATATTGCTTATTTTTGAGCTGGATTTTTTATTCTGTAAGTTTATAAAATTGAATTAATTTAATTTTAATTAATTTGTTTAAATGAAATAATTACATTAAATAATTTAAATAAATAATTAATTTAAATTCAACTAAACAAAATTATAAACTTACAGGGGGTAATTAAAGGGAGATGTTGACAATGAAAGAAAAAGACACAATAAGAAGAATGTTTTTCGAAGAAGGACAAAATATATCTAACATTAACAAAGAATCGGGTTTTGACAGAAAAACAATCGGCAAATATATAAATAAAACCGATTGGAGTAATACTGTGCGGTTTAAGGAATATAAGCCTTCTAAATTAGATAAATATAAACCGGATATAGATTTATGGATTGAAAACGATAAGAAGATGAGAACAAAGCAGCGTCATACTGCAAAAAGAGTTTTTAACAGACTGAAAGAAAAATATACGGATTTTAATATAAGCTACAGATTAACGGCTTATTACGTAAAGGAAAAAAAGAAAGAAATATATGAAGTAAAAGAATCTTCTCTGCCGTTAATACATAAAGAAGGAGAAGCTCAGATTGATTTCGGCAAAGCTCAGTTTAAAGAAAAAGGAATATTATACGACGGTTTGTATTTAGCCGTTTCTTTTCCTTTCAGCAACGCAGGTTTTATACAGATAATCAAAGGAGAAAACTTCGAATGTTTTGTTTTTGCACTCAGCTCTATTTTTAATCATATAAACGGCGTGCCTCACAGACAGTGGTACGACAATATGAGCATAGCCGTAATAAAAATATTAAAAGGACATGATAGAAAATTAACTAATTCTTTTATAAGATTCAAAGAGCATTATAATTACACCGCCGTATTCTGCAATCCCGGAAAAGGAAACGAAAAAGGCGGCGTAGAAGCCAAAGTGGGATATTCAAGGCGCAATATGTTAGTTCCTATGCCCGAGTTTGACGATATGGATATTTTTAATAAAGAGCTTCTTTATCTATGCGATAAAGATATGAACAGGATGCATTATTCTAAGAATAAATTAATATCCGAGCTTTTTAAAGAGGATTTAAAATATTTAAATCCTCTGCCTTCAGTTCCTTTTGAAAACGAAACATATATGAGGATAAGAACCGATTCTTACGGCAAATTTACGTTAGACAATAAAACTTATTCTTCCGCTCCGGTGCTTTCTAATTCTACCGTAGGCGTTATAAAAAGTCACGACACAGTAACCGTTTTAGATAAAGATTATAAAGAGGTGGTGCGTCATGAAAGATTATACGGAGAAAAGTCTGAATCTATAGACTGGATACCTTATTTAACGCAGCTATCAAGAAAGCCCGCAGCTTTTAAATATTCGGGAATATATTCTATGCTGCCTTTATCCGTTAAAGATTTTATTGAAAAAACTAATCCTTCAAAGGCTCTTAAATTACTCGCAAGGCTGACAAAGGAATCTAACTTTGATACAGCGGTAAGTCTTATGGAAAAAGCTATAGAATATAAAACTATAGATTTAGATTCTCTTGTTACTATAGACAGAATGCATAAAGAAATTATAGATACCCAAACTTTAAAACTGTCTCATGACACCCCGAAACTTAACAGCCTTAACTTAGATTTGGAAAAATACGACGATTTTTTAAACGGGGGAATAAATGTCTATAATCAATGAAATAGAACTAACGTGCAAAAAATTAAAATTAGGCAAAAATATCTCGGATAATATTAAAAAAGTAGAACTCATAGATAAGTATGAATTTATCTTAAAAGTGCTTGAATTAGAGGTAGAGCACAGAGAATTACAGAAAAGAGCAAGAAATATATCGTCTGCCGGTTTCTATTCTATAAAAACATTAACGGATTATATCTTTAAAGATATCAAGTTTCCTGAAGTATTATCTAAAGAAGATATAAAAACAGTTAATTTTATAAAAGATAAAGAAAATATAATAATGTACGGCAATCCCGGAACAGGTAAAACTCATTTGGCAACCGCTTTAGGATTGGAAGCTTGCAGAAAAGATTTAAAAGTAGGTTTCTTTAGAACCTCAGGCCTTGTTAATAAGCTAATAGAGGCTAAGAAGGCTCAAGAACTGGGAAGATTAATCAACAAACTTTCAAAGCTTGACCTGTTGATATGCGACGAATGGGGATACGTGCCGTTAGACAGGGAAGGAGCACAGCTTTTATTCCAGGTGATATCCGACTGCTACGAGGTAAGGAGTATTATAATAACCACCAATTTAGAATTCAGTAAATGGATAACTATTTTTTACGATAAAGAGATGACGGCCGCTATAATAGACAGACTTGTTCATCACTCTCATTTACTGTTATTCGAAGGAGAAAGTTTCAGGGTAAAGCATTCATTGATTAGACAGTGAAATATTAATAAATAAAAAGAAACGGCATTATTATTTATTAATATATTTTAAAATAAAGCGTATATGAAATATAAATAAAATATTAAATAATGAATTTAAATAATTAAGCGCTTTTTTTCAAAAAAGCGCAAGTCCCCGACGGGGGACCATTGTAGGGGGATTCCTTGAATTTAATTATTTATTTATAAGGAGGAAAACATAAATGACTTAATTATAAAACTTAATGCTAAATTGAAGTTGCAACTTTGTTAAAAATTAAGCTAAAAAACTATTAATAAAATTATTATAAAAAATAATTTAAGGACAATTTAAATGATAAAAAATTTATTAAATAACTAATAAAAAATCCCCACCTATAGTGAGGAAATTTATTTTGCAATAATGGGGATTTTTTGATTGCAAAATACATATTTTTCTTTTACATAAAAACAATATTCGGTCGTCTTTATGCTTAATAGCTTAATATCTGTTTTAAACCTGAGAAAATTAAAAACAGTCTTGATTTCAGAAATAGGAAAGTGAAAGTTTTTAAAAAGAATATTGATAACTTCATTAATTACCTGATTGCTTATCGTAGGTTTCTGCCTGAATAATTCCTTTGCTATTTCTTTTTTATTTTCCTCTTTACCAAAAGCATATAAAATAACATTACTGTCTAAAAACAATTTATCTTTCATTTGCTTTTTCTCTGTCAAATTTGAAAGATCCAAGGTCTATATTATAATTTTTAAAAAATATGTCTATGTCATCAATTTTATTATTACTTTTTTTAAATTCATATTTTTTTAAAAGTAATTTATAAAAATCTATTATCTCTTTTCTTGCTTCCGGCGGAAGTTGTTCTAAATCTATATTTTTTTGGCTGTTTGTGCCCATATTTACCCTAAAATAAAAAATAAATTTCAAATAAAATAATGATAACAATATATAAAGAGCAATAATTTAGCCATATGGTGCGAAAGACGGAAAGTTCGCCAAGCCAATTCTTTCTTTCTTTAGTGTAATCGGATGTTCCTAACTCATAGAAATTAAGAAGATAAACCATACCGACAGGACCCAAAATTTCGGCTAATGCTTTTAGCCCTAATTTTCTTATCTGAACGGGGTCTAATTCTTTAATATTCATATATCATACAATTAT
>DAHXMB010000198.1:0-4951 GCA_027365695.1 Candidatus Acididesulfobacter sp.
TAAATCTAATTTATATTTATATTTATACCTTAAATCATCGTTAGAAATTTATTTTTCTGGTTTCCTGCCTACGCAGGAATGACTTAAATTTATTGCAACTGCTACAGTTAAAATTTTATGTTTATTATTCCTGCCTACGCAGGAATGACTTTAATGAGAAATTTATTTCTTATTTATATTATTATTTTTATGTGTAAGATTAAGCTTAAGCTTTACCTGAACATCCGAGGATTTTCATTCTTTCTTTTATTACATCCGCAACATATTCCATTGCAGGACCGAAAATTTTTCTCGGATCTATTTGAGACTTATCGGTGACAAAGCTTTCTCTGACCTTTGCTAGAAAAGAAATTCTTAAATCGGTGTCGGTATTTACTTTATTTATACCATATTTTATTGCTTCTTTTAAAACATCAAAAGGAACGCCCTTTGCCCCTTTCAAATCTCCGCCAAATTCCTCAAATTTTTTAGAAGCTCTTTCGGGAACAGATGAAGCGCCGTGTAAAACAAGAGGGATATGTGTAAGCTCTTTTATCTTCCGCATCTCTTGCTTCATTATAATTAAATAAAACATTGTTAATATCCGAAATAACAGGCATATCGTTTTCATTTTTTATTGAATCGTATGATGCTTGTATAGCTCGCGCTATAATTGTTTTATCATTTGGGGAAAGGCTGTTTTTTGGCTCTACCATAAGAGATATGATGCCGATTAAAAAAACCATAATATCCGGATCAAATATTTCTTCTTTATTTATTCGTTTAATAATATTTTTTTTAGGCGGAAAAGGATTTAAACAGTATGTTCCGTCCATATCGATTTCAAAATAGTCTCCGTCAAATATTTTGCAAAATTTTCTGTATGTGCCTCCTATATCAACCCCGATAATATGATAATTATCTCCGGATAAAAAGAAATTAGATAAAAATCCGTTCAGCATGAATCCTTTTCCGCTTCTCGTCTTTCCAAAAATCACGCCGTGCTTTGAAGGCAATTTATTATTGTAAAGATCTAAACTGACCGGCTCAAATCTGTTATTTTTTAAAGGTATAGAGCAATTATCGGTTCCTTTAAATCCCTCATGCAGCGGAAAAAATGAGGATGCCGCCGGAGATAGCAAAGTTTTAAATCTTCTATTAAAAAAGGACTGCCCCGGAAAAAATGATAAAAATAAATTATGATGTTCCATGTTGTCTGTTATTCCTTCCATAAAATTAAAATCTTTAAATGATTGCAAAATTTTCAAAGACATATAATCCAGCTCTTTTAAATTTTTAGATTTTATTCTGATGCAGAACGACATATTTACGGCTTTTTTTTGAAGTTTAGATATTTCTGCCAAGAATTCATCCATCTGAGATGTAATATTGGTCCCTTTATGGTCAACATAACCGCCGTTGACGGCATCCGTTAAACTTGCTTTAATATTTCTTTCCGATTGAATTTTATTAATTATTTTTTCCTGTTCCGGTATATTAAAGGCAACTTGAATATCAAAAGGAAAAAAGTTTTTAATATCGTTAGATTCTAAATTTAATATTTTTGTGATGCCGAATGAATCTGTCTGCGAAGGAAGGCGGTGCATATTAATAAATTTAAAATAATATCCGTCAATATAAAAATAATCTCTGTTTATTTCTGCAGGCGAAAATATTAAAGAACTTCTATACGCAGCTTCGGTTAGTATGTTACTATAAAATGGAGCTTTTACATATTGCGATCTTTCCGGATTGAGTTCATTGTAAAAATAATCAACCAATTCCTGATTTAACATTCGTCTTATTTTTATGTTTAACCTTGAAGAAAAAAAGCTTAAATTATTTTCAATGTTTTCAATCTTTTTCAGCATATAGTCAAACTCTTTTTTTGCTTTCTCTCTTGAATTTTTATTAAGCGCGTCCTTTGGTTTAATTGTTAGCAGATTAGAGGCAAATTGAGATAATTTTGAAAATAAATTTATATTATTAATTTTCCACGGTTTAAAGCCCGACATTGTGCAAAAAAGAAATATATCTATTTTTTTAATTAAATCCGCATTTAAAGATTTAATCTTTTTTTCTTTTATATATAAATATTTTTCAGGAGGATTTGAACTTTTTGTATAATTTGATATAAAATCTTTATCGGAATCGGATATTTTGTACACCCATTGAAGCGAAATGTCTTCACTTAATAAATTTAACAAAATATCGTTTATATAAGCGGCATCGTTAATTATTTCGTCGTTTGCCATAAAATAATCGAATCCTCGTACTGCGAATCCTATAGTCAGCGACCCGTCTATGCCTATAATAATATCTTTAAATATACTCAATAGGTTTATATAGTTATTTAAAGACTCATATTGATTTTGTTTTTTTAAAACCGTATTTGCAAACATATCAGATAGTTAATTTTAGTTAATTTTAATTGTTATATTTCATTGTAAGTTTCGTATTATTTAAACTCAAATTGTAGCAATCATGGCATTTAGTTAATTTTAGTTAATTTTAATTATTATATTCAATTATACGTTTGTTTAGTATCATTTAAATCTAAATCATTGTAGATACGTCATTTGATGAATTATAATTGTTATAACTTGCGTTTTATTTATTTATTTATTTATTTATTTATTAATTAATTTTATTTTATTCATAATATTTATTTGATATATAATAACTTTCAATATTATTTTTTAACTCTACAATATCGCGATGCGGCTCCAAAACAAATAATTTTTTTGTTATAAAAAAGTAATTAATCAGCGTGGTTGTATAAAAATCAGGTTTCCCCTTTTTGTATTTTTTTAAAAAAATAAAAATTAACAGATCTAATAAAATAGCTATCAAAACTTCTTTTTTGAATAATAATATTATGAACATCGTAAGAAAAATATATAGTCCCCAATCGTAAAGCTCTAAACCTAATTTTGTAACTTTTTCATGAATTCCTCTGTGTATTTTAAAATTAGTGAATCCCATTTTATTTAATTATTTATTTAATTATAATTTTTATATTAATAATTTAATTTTTTAGAATACTAAATATATATATTTTTTTATATTTATATAATTTAAACCAATTTTATATATATTCTAATGCCATATATTCTACTGTTTTAATAAAATTTATATAGTTTTTAGAATACTTAACATATATATTTTTTTATATTTAAAATTTACAATTTAAATCATAGTAATTAAAAGATTATATAAAGAGCGAAAATAATATATTTATATTTAAACCTGATTTATTTTATATTAAGATTAAGATTAAGGCTGTCCTACCGTTGTTGAACCGTTTCCTGAACCTATAGTAACGCCGTTAGCTGCGCCTCCGGCATTTTGAACAATACCGAGAACTGCGCCTGTAATTGTAGGAGCAAGCATAACTCCTGTTCCTGCAGCTGCAGTTATAAAAGCTTTTCTTGCTGCATCAGGTTTATGCTGTTTTATATCGTAAAACCCTTTAATTAGACCTAACGTTAATGTGGCAGGGGCTAACCTGTAGCAAATCCATGTTGTAGCCTCGTTTAATATTCCCGAAGCGCCTATACCCAGAGAACCTTGATTTAAATTTATATAAGAATAAGCGGGAGAAGCGATTGAAAAAATTGAAACTGAAAATAATAATATCGGCAAATATATTTTTTTAAATTTATAACAATAATTAAAAAAAATATTTTTTTGTTTAATTTGAAATATTTGATAAAACATATTGTTATTGCTATTGTTATTAATATGAATCTTAATATTAATATTCTCATAATTATTAATATTATTTCTATTTTTTTTTCTAATAATATTAATAATAGACTCTTTTAAAAAAAATATAAAATAAATATAGCGGTTTAACTTGTTAAATAATTGTTCTTCAAATAACCCTGAAATAATTCCTGATTCTAATCGAATTGCAACACTGTTGTAAAAATCATTTATCTTCATTTTTTTTACCCTCCCGTTTAAATTTCTCTTATATTTATTTAATTTATAATTAATTGTATTTAAAAGGTTTTTTTATAATTAAAAATTAAGGTATGCTTTTATTTGTATCTGTATAATTGTTTGAAATATTAAAAAAAATATTAAAAATATTTTTTTAACTATTAGCAGTTTCAACACACCCGTAAAATTATTTGACTATGCATAAATCTAATTATTTTATATTTAAATAAATTTAATCCTACTTTTATTTTTTATTTTTTATTTTCATAATATAAATTTATATCATTTAAATATTACAATATTATGTCAGTTTTATTTCAAATTTATTATTTAAATATTAAAGTTTTGTTTAAATAGCAATATATATATTTAATATTATTAATAAATTTACAATATTTAACGTAAATTTTATTTTTATTTTTTTTATTTTTATTTAAAAATGTCATAAAAATGTAACATTAAAATGATATTATTTAATTCTTAAAAATATTTATTAAATAAAAGGAGCAGCCATGAAAAAAATTAAAAAAAGAAAATTAAAAAAAGGACAGCGTAAGAGCTATCAGCAATTTATTGATGAAATAAATAATAAATTGCGTGAAAAAAAAGAAATTGAAGAATTATACAAACGTGTTATAATATTTAAAGCAAGCGATGTGCTTGAAGAACTAAGAATCAGAAAAAATAATGCGGAGGCATTAGAAAAATATAATGGAAAATTTAACAAACAACAGTAGCAATAGCGAGAATAATAACAAAAATAATTTTGATAAAGATAAAGATAAAGATAAAGATAAAATAGATAAAATTTTTAATGAAATAAAATCTTATATAGATTATGTAAAAGATTATGGGTTAAATGAAAATAAAAGAGATGCGGCATCAAGTATTATTTCTTTTACGGGGATGATTTTAGATGAAATATCAAACTCAATAAAAAAATCAAATTTATCTAATTTTAATCTTGAGAAAATTTCTAAAGAAGATTTAGAACCAAAATTATTAATTTTATTAAACCAATTAA
>DAHXMB010000212.1:0-10814 GCA_027365695.1 Candidatus Acididesulfobacter sp.
CCCCCGTTTTGATAAGATTTTACAATTAATTCCGCAAATTTTTGTATTCTATTTATTGTATCGTCATTTTCTAAAATAAGCCGATTTATTTCTTTTGATTCATTAAATCTTGAACGTATAATTTCTTCCATTTTAAAAATATTACCTAAATTAATAAAAAAACCGTCAATACTTTTTTTATTTTTCTCATTAGAATTAAATTTTATTTTATTATATTCGTTTATATCTATTAATTTAGATTCCACTCCGTCTTCAAGGTCGTGCGTTGCATAAGCGATATCGTCCGCTGCGTTGAGAATCTGGCATTCTAAACTTCTTGTCAATTCGAAAAAATATTCTTTTACGAAATTATTAGAATTTAACAAATTATAATTATTTTCTACAAAATTGATAAATTCGCCGCCGTGCAGTCTTCGTAAAATAAATTCGTCGGAATCATATATAAAATGATTTTTTTTATCTGAAAATCTGAAAGGAAGTTTATATTTAAGTAGTCCGTCTATAGTTTTAAGAGACGGGTTTAAACCGCATAATTTTATTTTTCCATCGCTATCGTCATATAATTTTTTTTCTAAAAAATTAAGAATCCTGATATTCTGACCGTTAGCTTCAAAACCGCATCTTCCTTCAGTTAATTCCAATAATTTAGAATTTATGATTTCTTCTCCGAGATGACCGAAAGGAGGATGTCCTATATCATGCGCAAGAGATATGGCTTCTATAAGATCAAGATTGATATTTAATCCATATTTATTATTAATATTGGATGCAATAGAACGGGCTATCTGCGATACCTCAAGCGAATGAGTAAGTCTTGTTCTGTAATAATCAAGAGTAAATACTCCAAAAACCTGAGTTTTGTTTCTTAATCTTCTGAAAGAACTTGAATGTATTATTCTGTCTCTATCTATAGAGAAAGGACTTCTCAGAGAAGGTTCTTTTTTTTTATAATTGCAATCATTAAAAACCCGCTCTGCATTAAAACAATCTTTAATTTTGTCGCCGTTATCCGTTGAATCGCTTCGAGACTCAAACATAATAAAACACTGCCTCATCATTAATATGCTTATTTAATTACTAATTAAAATATTAAAAGGTATTCCTCAAAATTGCCGATAGAAATCTTTAAAATAGCTTTAAAGTTATATGAAACATTAGATCCCCGCTTTCGCGGGAATGACACCCGTCGGGTGAAAACTTAAATATCCGCAAAGTCATTCCTGCGTAAGCAGAAAACAAGAAAATAAATTTTCTATCGGCAATTTTGGGTATTCTAAAAAACTTGCTTTTATTGTTTAATAAATATATACTAACTTAAAAATTTTTTAAATCTTAGAAATAATACAACTATGACAATATAATAATATAAAATAATTATATTTACAAATTTTATATAATATTTTATTATATAAACTAAATCAATATATTTTATTATTCCAACTTCATCATAATTACCAACAATACGTTGATATTGCTGTATTTATTTTAGCAACAAAAATGTCTATGCGACTACAAAATAAAAAATAAAATGTTATAGTATCAACGGGTTATAATTTTAGAATAATAAAAGTGATAAAGTTAGGTTATGCTAAATTTTAAATTTTGGAGGGATTATAATTATGACCTGGAAAAAAAATACAAATAAAGAAAATAAAAATATAAATACAGCTACAAATGTGGATACATCTTCTTATGAAGAAAATCAACATCATGAAGATACCGTCAATTTAGATGGCTCTGATTTCACGTCTGAAGAACTTATTAAAATAAAACAAAATTTAATTACAATGAAAAAAGCTCTTCTAAAAGAAATAGACATGAGCGTCAAAGAAGGCTCTTCTAGTGATATGACCGAACCGCGCGGCGATATTTACGATATTTCTTCAAACGAAAGAGACCGCGAATTGTCATATATGCTTGGGGATAGAGAAAGAAATAAACTTAGAGAGATAGATAACGCTATTTATAAAATTGACGACGGAACATACGGAATATGCGATGAATGCGGAGAGATTATTTCTAAAAAAAGATTATCCATTATTCCTTATTCTAATTTATGCATAACTTGCAAATCCAAAATAGAGAAAGAAGAAAAAGAGAAATTAAACGATAGTAGTTATTCCGACAATTTTAATACTATAGCAATTTTGGATGAAGATACGACGTATAATCATAATGAAGAATAACAATTTGACTTTTCTCACGTATATCTCAAATTTACTTGGGAAGGATGATAATTTGACGTTCTCCATGTTGCCAAAACAAGATGATACCTCCCCCTCCAGTAACAACGCAACGGCACTTGTTCATAAATATGCCTGCACCACTTACTCCAAGAGAAGATGTCTAATCCTCTATAAGTAGTCAACATATTACTCAACTATAAATTGTAAGGGAAAAAACAATTTATCCGATAATCTTCATTTTCTTTTAATTCAGGTTCATTATTGATACATTTATCTTGCCTTCTGCTGCATAAATTATAATACACGCATCCGCTGTTATTTTTTTGAATTCCTGCATTTATATTATTTATATTATTGTCGGCATCGGCAAATTGCAATATATTTTTTGGACCATACGCCAATATAGATTCTAATAAAACTTTTGAATAAGGATGCGCCGGGCATTTAAAAAATCTGTCTGCAGGAGATATCTCCATAATTTTTCCACCGTACATAACACAGACCTTATCTGCCAGGTGTCTTACCAATCTTAAATCATGAGTTATAAATATATAAGTTAAATTATCTTTTTCATGCAAATCTAAAAGCAGATTTAATATTTGCGCTGAAACAGAAACGTCAAGAGCGGAAACAGGTTCATCAAGCACAAGAAGTTCGGGATTAACGGATAAACTTCTTGCTATAGATATTCTCTGACGCTGCCCTCCCGATAATTCATGCGGGAATTTAAAAACATAATTTTCATCTAAACCGACCCTTTTCAACATCTGTATCGAATAAGACAATGCATCGCTTTTTTTAATCATTTTATTCTTTATTGCAGGCAAAGATACAATTTTATAAATCTTTTTTTTGGGATTTAATGAATAATACGGGTCTTGAAACACGATCTGAATTTTTTTTCTCAAATTTAATTTTTTTAAATTATAATTTAATACGTCGCCTTTATATAAGATTTTGCCGGAAGTTTTATTTGTAAGTCCCAGAATTAATCTTGACAATGTTGACTTTCCGCATCCTGTTTCGCCTATAATTGAAAAAATCTCACCCTCATAAACCTTAAAAGAAATATTATCTACAGCCATTATAATATTTTTTCTAATATTAAATAAAGAATTATAGCCAAAATAATGTTTGCTTAAGTTGCTTATATTTAAGACTTCCTGCTTTTTGTTATCATTCATAAATTTATTATACGTATTACATTACATATAATTATAAAAATAATTATTACTCATAAATATATTGTTTATAAAATAAAATTAATCAATATATAATATATAATTTATTTTTATACCTGCCGATTATTTTATATTTATACATCTTGCAAATCTTTCGCCGTTTAATTTTAATAATGAAATGTTATTTAAACACTCTTCGTTTTTTTTAAAACATCTGTTGTAAAACCGGCATTTTCCTGATTTAAAATCATTCTGACTTAATGAACCGGGAATAACAAAAAGTTTTTCGCGCGGAACATAATCTTTTGATAAGGCAGGCACGGATTTTATTAATGATATTGTATATGGATGAATCGGACTATTTATTATATCTTCAGTTTTGCCGTATTCCATAATTTGTCCTGCGTAAAATACTATTGTTTTATCAGAAATATTTCTTGCAATGCTTAAATCATGGGATATAAATATTACGCTGACATTTTTTTCAACCCGCATTTTTTCAATTAGAGCAAGAACCTGAAGAGATGTTTTGACATCTAATGCGGTAGTCGGTTCGTCAGCCACAAGCACGGCAGGATCAAGCACCATAGCCATTGCAATCATAACTCTTTGTCTCATTCCTCCCGAAAGTTCATGCGGATAAGAATTAAAACGAGCTTTGCCGTTAATCCGCATAAGTTCAAGGTAGTGTATCGCAATATCGGCTGCATCTTTTTTTTTCATTTTTTTATGCGCTAAAATTGCCTCTACTATCTGATCTCCTATTTTTATAACGGGATTTAAAGAAACATTCGGGTCTTGAAAAATCATTGAAATTAAACGTCCTCTTACATCGCTTAATTTATTCTCTTTTAATTCCGCTATATTTATTTTTTCGGAGCTTTCATGGTCTGATACAAATATGTTCCCCGATGAAATTTCGGATATATAAGGCGGATTTAATCTCATTAGCGATAATCCTAAAAAAGATTTGCCGCTTCCTGATTCGCCTACGATAGCAATTATTTCACCGTTTTGAACACTAAAAGAAACAGAATCTGCTACATTGAAAAATTCCTTTTTTTTAAAATTAGTATAAAGTTTTACGGTTAAATCATCTACGATTAAACTCATTATGATATATGCTATTTATAATAATTTTATTATTTTATTATATTATTCTGTAATTCTGTAATTCTGTAATTTAAATATTTAAATAAAGTAAATTTCTACATTTTTTTTAAGATAGGCACGGATAATAAATTTAAACCTGTTTCTAAAACTATTTTTACTGAAATTAAAAACAGTATCCTATTATATACAAAATCTGATTCGAGACCCATAAGTTTATAATTCTGATAATAACTGTTAAAGAGAGCAGCGAGATCTAATAAATATGTACCGACTATAGAAGGTTCGTCGTTGGCAACAGCATCTTTTACAATATCCTCTATCAAAGACAAATGTTTAACAATAGAAAATATTAATTCAAAATCATCGTCCTGCACAGTACAAAAATCTTTTTTTTCTATTTTAATATCGGTAAACATTTCAGAATAATATAATTTTTCTATTTTAATTTTAAACGAATATTCTTTAGCTAATTTTTCTATAAGACTGTTTATTCTGGCAACCGAATATTGCAGATAAGGTCCTGTTTGACCCTCAAAAGACAGAACATTATCCCAATTAAAATTAATATCGATACTGCGGCGTGTTTTAAGGTCATTAAATATAACTGCTCCTATGCCGACTTTTAACGCTATTTCGTCTATATCTATGTCAAAGTCAAATACTTGATTTTTGGTATCATTAATATTAATATTTATTAAATTTTTTTCATCTTTTTTATTATCTAAATTATCGGCGTTTTTAATTTTTTTTTCAGTTGATTCACAAGTATTATCAGAATGATCACAAATATTAACATCAGCCTGAAACTGCTTATTGTATTTAAATTTAGCGTCTTCAGAAAGGGAAAGTTTTAGCTGTGCTTTTTCTTTTGCTTCATTAATATAATCTTCCAAAAATACGAGGTTCCCTTTTCTTGTGGACATTCCTATTATTCTGCCAAATTTTATATGATATAATTTTCCTGCAATTTCAGAAGCATATTTGGAAAATAAATTAACGTCTATTTTTTTATTTATATTTATATCATTATTCCGTTTATCGTTTTTTTCTTCATTTTTTTCTTTATTTACTTTATCTATATGATTAATATTACTTTTATCTTCATCGCTATTTTCGTACATATTTAATTTTTCGGATTCTATAAGTTTTCTTTCATTTTCTTTTAAAATTTTAAATATGTTAAATAACTGACTAAAATGTAATGCCTGCTCAGAGCCGACGACATAGAGCATTTTATCAAACTTAAATTTCTCAAATCTTAATACCGCCGTAGCAATATCACGGGAAAGATAAAGGGTCGTTCCATCGCTTTTTGCAATCAGAGCAGGCGTTTTTTCCATAGGAATTATAACCGCATCCATACTTGTTTCGGCAATGTCCGCTTTTAATAATATGTTAACTAAATTAACGGCTAATTTTGAAGATTGAGACTCTCCCTCGTAAAAATCAAAAGATACATTGATTATATTATAGATACGCTTAAATTCTTGTATGCTTAATTTTCTGAATAATTTCCATAAATATAATTCGCCGGGAATCTCTTTTTTAATTTTATTATCAGATTCTATATGATGATATTTTCTATTATTAGATTTTTTATTATTATTTATAATATTTAATTCAGTATTATCGGATTCTGTATTTACTATTTCATCGTCACCGTTATTATTATTATCTTGCGTATCTTTTATAATTTCTGCGCAAAAATCATATATATTGCCGTTAATAATAATATTATTTTCATCATCTGAAGTATTAATGACATCATTTGATAATTCAACTGCATCGTCTATTTCAATTATAGATTTTTCAAGTTTTTGAAATCTTAGTCTGGCTTCATTATCTAGTTCGGGATTGTTTTCTGCTTCCGAATGAAATTTTACATATAATTTATATAAAAATTTTACAGGCTCGTTCTTAAATTCTGCCAGATTTGAATTTAAATTAAATACATTTTTATTATTGTCATCGTTATTATTATTATTTATATCTATATCTTTAAAACGGCAAAATGCGGTTATCAGTTTCCCGAATTGTGTTCCAAAATCTCCGAGATAATTTATTTTTATAGTTTTATATCCGCAAAAATCGTAAATACGGGCAAGACTCATACCTATAACAGTTGACCTTAAATGTCCAACGCCGAAAGGTTTTGCTATATTAGGAGAAGAAAAATCTATTACTACGGTTTTATCTTTTCCTGAATAATTTCTGCCATAATTATTTTTTTTTGTTAAAATTTCTGTAATTATATAATTGACAAACTTCTGTTTATTAAAATAAAAATTTATATAAGCTCCCTTGGCGTTAACAGAAGTGAAATATTGCGTAAAATTTTTAAATAAATCCTGCAAATAATTATTTTTAAGTTTATTTATATCATATACATATAACGGATTAATGATATATGAGTATATAAAACCGACTATTTTATTTGCAATATCTTCAGGCTGCCCTTTAAAACCGTTTTGTTTTAAATAATAAGAAGGAACGCAATAATCTCCGTAAGACGGATCCGGCGGCAGTTTAATAAGTTTTTCAATCTCAAGCGTATTAATCTTATCTAAATCAAATTTTATATTAAAATTAGCACTATTTTTATCAGTTTCAATTTCAACTAATTCTTTGTTTATTATAATAATATAAATTAGAAAAATTAAATTTGATTTAAAAATATTTCCCGATGTTTCCGTCATTTGCAATTTAAGTTAAAATTTTTAATGTTATTTATTTAATTATTTAATTGAATATTAATATCTAATATATCTTTATACGTATGTTAACTATCTTTATCATTACTCTGACATTATGTTATTTTATACAAAAAACAGAAAAAATAAAAGTTAATAATTAAAATAATTAAAAACAAAGAGTGCGATAATAACTAAAAATCTTCATATTTCATAGTTATGTCTCATAGTCAAAAATAATAAATTGAGATTTATAATTACAATTTATAATCATAATAAAACAAATATAGTTTAAAATTTTATTTTAATTTATACTTTTATCTGATAAAATATAAATTATATAAATAAAACACGATATATGCATCAATAAGATATACATATTGTGCTGTACCGCATCGCAAATTTATAAAAAAACTTCAAAAAAGGTGAGTAAATTGAATAAAAATAAAAATAGCAATGAAAATGATAACAAAAATAATACTAAATATGTCTGTCAGGCATGTCCTTATATTTATGACGAGGAAAAAGGCGACCCTGAAGGCGGAATTCCTCCTGGAACTCCTTTTGAAGAAATTCCCGACGATTGGGTTTGCCCGATCTGTTTTGTTGACAAAACCCATTTTGAATTATTAAAAAACAATAAAAAATAATATTTTTAATATATTTTTAATATATTATAGTATAATATTAATTATTGTTCACGATTTTAAAAAACATATTTATGTATCAAAAAACAATCAACTATTCTCATACTCATAAACGAGGTCTTAAAGTTATAAAAAATTACAAATAATTAAAAAACTAACTTTTAATTAAACTCAATGGAGGATTTAAATAATGGATGAATACCAGTGTGAAGTTTGCGGATACGTTTACAACCCTGAAAACGGAGACAGTATAGGCGAAATTCCTCCTGGAACTCCTTTCGAAGAACTTCCAGATGATTGGGTTTGTCCTGTATGCGGCGCCGATAAAACACATTTTTTCAAATTATAAAAATGAATATAAATCCCATAGATAATAAAAATATAAGAACATATTTCCTTAAAGACCGTCCTTCTAAAGTAAATATAGAATCTTTTTCTAAAAGATTTAACAAAGGCGGTTCTTTTTCGGATTTCATCAAAATACTTCCGGATTATTTAGCCGCAAAAGATATTAATGAACTTTCGGAAGAAATAATAAAACGACACCGGCAAGGCTCTTTAATCGCTATAGGTATGGGTGCGCATGTTATAAAAGTAGGTCTTGCTCCAATTTTAATCCATTTAATGGAAATTGGCTTAATAAACAGCATTGCTTTAAACGGAGCCGGCATAATACATGATTTTGAGATAAGCTATAGCGGAAAAACATCCGAAGATGTATCGGCAGAGATAGGCAACGGACTTTTCGGTATGGCAAAAGATACCGCCGAATTTCTTAACGGCGCTATCAGCGAAGGCGCTGCCGAAAACAAAGGAATAGGCGAAAGTATAGGGAAGTTTATTTATAACTCTGACTTTAAAAATAAAAATTTAAGTATTATAGCTAAAGCTTACGAACTTAATGTACCCGTCACGGTTCATGTAACCGTCGGAGCAGATATTATACATATGCATCCTTCGGCAGACGGCGAAGCAATCGGAAAATCAAGTCTTATAGATTTTAAGAAATTTACGGGGATTGTTTCTAAACTTGAAGGGGGCGTATATATAAATATCGGATCGGCTGTAACTATGCCTGAAATATTTCTTAAAGCAATAACGCTTTCAAGAAATGTAGGATTTACAATTAATAATATTGTCACGGCTAATATGGATTTTATTCAACATTATAGACCAAATGTAAACGTGCTCAGAAGACCTACCCAAAAAGGAGGGAGATTTTTTGCGCTTACGGGACATCATGAAATCATGCTGCCTTTATTATATTCAATGCTGATTGACAAATTTTAATATATATTCTAATATATAGCAAATATTTAATAAATTTTATTTTGATGCTATATTAAATTAAATTAAAGCTATATCTAATTAAATTAATTTAAATTAAAGATTAAAAAGGTGTGCTAAAATGAAGCATTATAACAATTTTCAAAATTATTATAATAATAATTACAAAAATAAATTCATAGATTTAATGCCAAAAATCAGCCAATCAGATTGTAATGATTGTAATACATATTATTTGCCATATACATATACTAATTCTATGAAAGGTATTTTTAAACATAAAAATATACCGTTAATATATATAATATTTATTATAGCATCTATACTATTTTTTATAAATATTTCAAAAGCGTCTGCTTATACCCGCGCTAACTTAACTCAAACTTCAATTAAACATATTGTTAACAATCAGAGAGCACAAGGCAACCCCAACGCAAATATAACTATTGTAGAATATTCAGATTATCAGTGTCCATGGTGTAGAAAATTTGAAGAATTAGATTTGCCGCATTTAATTAAAAACTTCGTCAAAACAGGAAAGGTATATTTGATTTTCAGAGATTTTCCTTTAACTATGATGCATCCTTATGCGTTTAAAGCTGCGGAATATGCCGATTGTTCAGCTCTTCAAGGCTCTACGGATAATAACAAGTATCTTAAAATAAGAAGTATTTTATATAAGTATCAATTAAAATGGGGCGCAATCGGAGATATCTATTATTTTTTGCAAAAAAATGATAGAGGAATATTAAATATGAAAAAAGAGCAATCTTGCGTAAAGCATAATCTGACTAATAATTTAATTAGACAAAATATGCAAAAAGGCACTATGCTAGGAGTTACAGGTACTCCTACATTTTTTATATACAACGGTCTGCAACTAGTAAAAACTATAAGAGGATATATGCCTTGGAATAAATTAAACAAAATATTGCAAAAAATAGCAGGGTAATCAGCGTTAACATAAATACTATAACCGCAATTATATTAAACTTTAATTCAATTATATTATTGCCGGTTGATTTATTGTTTAATATAAATACTATAATTATATTAAACAATAAGTATTTATTATATAAACAAGCCAAGAATAGTGCAATGGATTTAAATATTTGCTGTTATATAAATTCTTTTATTTTTTGAATTATCCGGGACAATTTTATAATTTTCTATTATTTTTTCTACAAATATTTCCGTTTCATCTAACGCTCTCTTGCAATTTATTCCTTTAGTTAAAAGAGCCGCCATCACCGCGGAAAAAGCGCAGCCTGTTCCATGAATCTGCTTGTCTAAATTAATATTAATACGCTTTTTTTTATATATAATAAATTCATTATTATTATTTAAAAATAAATCGGTTATTTCATTGCTTACCGTATTTGACGTATTTATTAGATGAGACCCTTTTATTATTACATTTTTAATTTTGTTATATTTTTTTTTAATTGCAATAGCCGCTTCTTTCATAGAATTAAGATCTTCAATCCTATACCCTGAAATCAGTTCCGCTTCGCTTATATTAGGGGTGATAGAGGTTGTCGTATTCAATAAAGGTTTTAAAAAATTTATATCGATATTTCCTCCTAATATAATCCCTGAAGTAGATATTAGTACAGGATCTAAAATAACATTTCTTATATTATATTTTATGATTATAAATTGTAATTATAAATCTCAATTTATTATTTTTGACTATGAGACATAACTATG
>DAHXMB010000214.1:0-4223 GCA_027365695.1 Candidatus Acididesulfobacter sp.
CCCCCGTTTTGATAAGATTTTACAATTAATTCCGCAAATTTTTGTATTCTATTTATTGTATCGTCATTTTCTAAAATAAGCCGATTTATTTCTTTTGATTCATTAAATCTTGAACGTATAATTTCTTCCATTTTAAAAATAACTATTTCAAATTATATGCAAATTTAAACTTAGATATAAATTTAAACTTATATATAAAATTAAGCTTAAACGCCATGCAATTAAAAACGCCAAGTAATTAAAATTTAGATTATTGAATATAAAATTTAATTAATTTAATTAATTAATATAGTTAATATTTTTAATTTTTTAGTATTTTTTATAAGTTGTCTTTTATAAATTTTATCAATGAAATTAATTATTCAATTATTCAATTATTTATTTACTTTGTGTGTTGAAACTATAATATAAACCCCGATAATAATTATAAATATGCCGATCCATCTTTGAATTGTTATAGTTTCGGACAACATGATTGCTGCAAGCAATACCGTAATAATAATTCCTATACTCACAAACGGGTATGCTGCGGAAAGGTCTATTTTTGACAATGCGTTTATCCAGAAAAACATAGAAATAAGATAAAATATTATTCCTGACAATACAAACACATTGAAAAACATATAAATAATTTTTATTGAAAATAAATTATTAATATGACCTACGCTTTTCATTCCGTATTTCATAAGAATTTGGGCTGTAACGCCCATAATAATAGAAATAAAAAGATAGAAATATACCGAATATTTTTTAGCATTCATAATTATATTATATAATAATAGCTCAAGGAAAAAATTATAGCAATGCATTTGTAAGTTTTTAATTCTTCCATAGAAACTTTTTTTCTGGATTTCCGCTTTTACAGAAACGACTTTCAAATAAGGTGTCCGATTAATTTTCCGCTTAAGGTATTTTTATTTTATTTAGATTGCAACCTTAATATTGTATGCGGAAAATAAATCAGATACCTCATACGTTACTTTATGATATATTTATTAATAACTCATAATATTTAATATGGACTTAGGATGTAAGGTCAGGGGATGCTATCCCCTGACCTTAATATTATACTTTTAATATTTACTTTTTAGGAGTAAGTTTTACATATTCGCAAGCTATATTACCGTATGATAATCTCAAGTCTATGCAAGCGTTTGCGCCTGACGGAGCGCTGCTATTTATAACATTAAGAGCTTTGTCGTAATCGCCATACCTTACATATTTTATATAACGTTTTGTACCATTAGAAGTATGAACGGTTATAGCGCCTAAATGAATAAACTCCGTACTATAATCTGCGATAACCTTTCTGCCTGGTATTTTGGATAACATAGATATAAAAATATAACTATGAGCCGACGCTTTTGGAATACCGCCAATGCATAAAAAACCCGCTGCAATAAGCAATGTTAATAAAAGTTTTTTAATTTTCATCTTAACACCTCCATAAATTTAGTATACTTTTTTTAAAAATAAGGCAAATGCCTATTTTTTAAAACAGCTTAAACCTTTTAGTTTTAATTAAATAATTATAAGTATATTCTTGTATAAAAAGGTAATTAATTTTTTATACATATAACATATTACAAAAATTAAAATAAACAAAAATTTTAATTACTTATTTCAATTATTTAATTATCATTGATTAATGACTATTATTATGAGTAACAGGCGATTGAACGCCGTAACCGTGTTTTGCGGCCACATAGCCGCCGGTTCCTGCAACGGCGCCCACAAGCAGCAAACCGCATCCCGTAAGAAAATTCATAACTACAATAACTAAGAAAATAAGCATAGCCAATTTGATTTTTTTAAGTTTTTTCATTTTTTAATCCTCCCGATTTAATATTTTTTTAATTAATAATTGAAATTATACGGCAAATAAAGTATAATACATAAAATTTTAAAATCAAGTTATGATACAATAAAAATTTAATTTTAATAAAAAATTTTAATAAAATATATATAATCAATATTTAGTTATTTATATTATAACGCTATTATGGATAAAAAACAGAGTGATGAAAATACGATAAATAAATATGCATTAATATCTGTTTTTGATAAAACAGGCGTAGATGAACTTTCGGCATATTTGAGCACGGCGGGCTATACTATCATAGCAACGGGCAATACTTATAATTATTTAAAAAATATTGCGGGGATAAAGTTAAAAAAAATAGATGAAATAACCAACTTTCCGGAAATTTTAAGCGGCAGGGTTAAAACTCTTCATCCTGCAGTTTTCGGAGGTATTCTTTCTTTAAGGGAAGACAAAAATCATTTAAGGGATTTAGTCGAAAACTCAATAAATTTTATTGATTTTGTGATAGTCAATCTTTATCCTTTCAAAGAAATGAAAGATAAAGATATAACTTTTGACGAAAAATTAGAATATATAGATATAGGCGGAGTTTCTTTATTAAGAGCGGCTGCTAAAAATTTTAAATATGTCACTGTTTTGTCTGACCCGCGGCAATATGCTCAAATTATTCCTTATCTCAAAATATGCGGTAATAGATTAAACGGCGAATCAAATTCTTGCGGACAAGTTGGACAAGATCAAGATAAATTTAATAATATAAATAATTCAGAAAATACAACGAAAAGCATAAATAATAATATAAATAATGCAAATAATAAAATAAGCAATGTAAATAATGTTCATAGTATAAATAATATGGGGGTAGTCGGCAAATTGGGCGGTCAGAATAACAAGAATGCCGAAATTCCTTTAAGTATAAAATTTGGATTAGCGGTAGAAGTTTTTAAGCAAACAAGCGAATACGACGATGAAATTTTTTCTTTTTTAAATTTGAAATTAAATTCTGAATATAAATCTCTATATAATAATAATTTAATATTAAATGATGTCATATCCGAAGAAAACGGTAATTTTAATATTAACGGCGTTTTAAATTATAAGAGCTTAGACGATGAAAGTTTAATTTTAAAATTAAATAAAACTAAAACATTGAGATACGGAGAAAATCCTCATCAGCAGGCTTCATTTTATGATATTAATATTATAAATAATAATATTAACAGCAATAATAACAACAATATTAATAATAATACGATGAAGGTATGTATTAACCAGACTGATTTAAATAATTCAAATTTTATAAAACTGTCTGGGAAAGCAATATCTTATAATAACTTGCTTGATATTGATTCATGTTTAGATATTATAAGAGATTTTTATTTTCCCCCTGATAAAGAAGACAGACAAAATAAAGAAAATAAAGAAAATATAAAAGAATATTTTTCCGTAATAGTTAAACACACTAATCCTTGCGGAGCGGCAATAAGCGGTATTTCTTTGAAAGACGCATTTATAAAAGCAAAAAAAGCCGATGAGTTATCTTCCTTCGGAGGCATTATAGGTTTTAACGGAATTCTTGATGAAGAAACGGCTTTAGAAATAAAACCTATGTTCGTAGAGGTGATAATTGCGCCCGATTTTAAAGAAGAAGCGTTAGATATCTTAAAGTCTAAAAAAAATACAATTATAATTAAAGTTTCCAAAGATTTTATTTTGTCGTCTTCCCAAGTTGTCTTGAAATCGGCGGCAGGCGGTATTTTAATTCAGGAAAAAGATATTAAAAAAGATGAAGTATCGGGATTTAAGGTAGTTTCGGATATTAAACCCGACGAATCTCAATTTAATGATTTGATATTTGCATGGAAAATTGCAAAGCATGTAAAATCTAATGCGATCGTATATGCAAAAAACGGCGTTACGCGCGGTATCGGGGCAGGACAGATGTCAAGAATAGACAGCGCAAAATTTGCCTATGAAAAGATGTTGTCTTCCTATGGAAGCAAAATAGAAGAATGCGTTATGGCATCCGACGGGTTTTTTCCTTTTAAAGATTCAATAGAATATGCTAAAAAGATTGGAATTTCTGCTATCATTGAACCGGGAGGTTCCATAAGAGATAATGAAGTAATTGAAGAGGCTAATAAGTCTAAGATGCCCATTGTCTTTACAGGCATAAGGCATTTTAAACATTAAACATCAATAATAATTATGAAAATTCTTGTTATAGGTTCAGGCGGCAGAGAACATGCAATCATCTATTCTATATTGAGATCGAGGAAAAATGTTGATTTGTACTGCGCGCCGGGCAACGGAGGCATATCCGATAATGCTAAAATAGTAAATATTAAATATGATAATATTGACGGACTGCTTAATTTTGCTTTATCCGAAAAAATAG
>DAHXMB010000221.1:0-9216 GCA_027365695.1 Candidatus Acididesulfobacter sp.
TAAAAGTAAATAATGTAAATTATTATAAGATAATTTTTAAAAGTCTTTTATTATTTATTATTGCAGGTTTTATGCTTTTATTTAATACAGGGCTTGCAAATGCGGATAGTTCAACTGCTAGTTCAACTGCAAATACCACAAATGCTAATATAAAGAAAGCAATTAAAATTGCAAAAATTACTAAAGAAGCTAAAGAACTTAAGAAAAAGGTTCCATTAAAGGCAACATATACTGAAAACATTATTAGTGCTAAAACAGTGCGCAATGCATCTCCGATGCAAAATGCCCAAACTATTTTAGCGAGTAAGCCTTCCATAGATGCTTTTAGCACAGGTCCAAACGGGATGAATTCTAATATTACTTTTAGAGCATTCCAAGGGGACCAGTTTTCGGAAACATTTGACGGCATTCCTATGAACAATCCCTTTACAGGATATACCACTAACGGCGGAGATATGTATAACAGCATTCCTTTTACCTTAAACGATATATCAAACATCAATATTTATAACGGCATCAATAATCCATCAGTTAACTCTTATAATTCTCTGGGAGGCACTATAAATTTTCAGCCTCGTCAGCCGTCAAAACATTTTGATGCTTCAGCAGGCATCGGCTACGGCAGTTTTGATACCATCAATTGGAATGCTCTTATAAATACAGGTTCAGTTGACGGTTTCAGGTCGCTATTTGCAATTAACAGGCAAACAAGCGGCGGATGGGAACAAAATGTTAATGATCAAAACACTAATTTTTATTATGCGGGAATTTTACCTTACAATAGTGGATTATCTCAGCTTTCAGCATATTTAATAGTTAATCAGAATGCAGGCCATCAATCATACGGCGTTCCGTTACCCTTACTTAATGAGAATGGATACAACTATTACTTTCCTCTAAACGATTATTATCAATACCCTGCAGATACGAGGCTTAATGCCATAATAGGAGATAAAAGCTACATAAGCCGCTATATAACTATGAGCACAAAGGCTTATTTTACGAATGATAATTTTAGAGATCGTACATTTTATAACCCTAACTTAACAAAATACCAAGCAGATATTTTTGGCATACCAAATTATGCGGTCGGCGATCCTTTTAATACTTACGACATATACGGTCAAATTACCTCTACTTTTGGTTTCACTCCTGAAGTACGGTTTTATTTACCAAATAATACTTTAGTTGCAGGCGGAAATGTCCAATATAGTTTAGGGCATTCATCAAGTTTTCAATCGGCTTCTTATAATGTACCGGAGATTTCAACGCCGCCTGCACCGCCGCAAAATGATATATATGATGAGCATTATAATCAAATAATGTCCAATGTTTATGCGCAGGATAATATCAGCCTATTTGGCGGACATTTGCATATAACGCCCGGCTTAAAATATCTTTATCAATATAATAGTTCTAACGATGATTCAAATGTTAATTATTCAGGTTATACAAATCAACCCGCCGCATCGATATCAAATAGCGGCACTTTTCTTTCCCCGACTGTAGGCATAAATTATTTACCTGTTAAACATCTCAGTTTTTATGCAGCATGGGGGCGCAATATTAAGTTTGCCAATATCGGAGCTTATTACGGCAGTTTAGGAAAGTACTATTATAATAATGGTCAAAAAACTTTTGTTAATGCTCCTCTAGTATTAAAACCCGAATATGTTAACGACTATGAGATTGGAACCAGATATAAAAGGAATGGATTTTACGGCATGCTCGATTTCTATAGAGAGAATTTTACAAATACTTTTATAACTGTTATGGTTCCCGGAGCGCCATCGCCGTATATTACCGAGACAATAAACGGCGGTAATTCCCGGTATGAAGGAATGGAAATTTCTTTATCCCAGCATTTAGGACATTTACTTTTAGGACACTGGACAATTTACGGTAATTACTCTTATAATCAGGCGGTATTTACATCAACATTTAATTCTTCATATGCCGGAAAAATCACAGCAGGAGAATCGCTTGGAAATATTCCAAAAAATATGGTAAACATAGGTTTACGATGGGGTTATAAATATATGCATCAGCATATTAAAGCACATTTGTCTAGTAAGTTTGTAGGTTCTTATTTCATTAATGAGTCGCAGACAGGCCTGTCAAGCGGACTTGCCGTTCCGCCTTATTTTATTATGAATTTAGGCGTATCTGATTATATTCCTATCAAAGCTTCCGGACTAAAGGGCATAAAGGTAGCATTATATGTAGATAATATCTTTAATAGAGAATACTATCCGCAGGCTTATGCTATTTCCTCAAATTCGGTTTATCCCGGCGGTGCATTATCCGTACTTCCAGGCATGCCGCGTTTTGTATTTGCCGGCGCGACGGTTAAATTTTAAATTTATAAATACATAATTTAAAAGATTATATTAAATTATTTTATCGAATTTCGCCGTAAAACTCCGTCCTTTAGGGCGAAGATATAAGGCGATAATTACTCCGGCGTATCCTGATTTTATATATATTTTTTAATAATACTCAACGGAGCTCCGTCGCAGGACGCCGCAAAATACGACGGGCTCCATAGAGCGTTCTTCCATTAATGCTTTTAATTTCACGAAATTAGTCTTTTAATTTTCTTGACCGAAAAAATAGCTATGCAAGCCCCTACTTTAGTAATGGGGATAAATAGCTAAACGAAGTACAGCGAAGCTCATCCATTGTTTGTTTTCTTGTATTAATGTTTATTTTATTATATAATTGTTTATTGCATAATACATATAATAACAATATGAAAAAAATCTAATAAACGCAAACCAAAAACTCCCTCATTTATATTAGAGTTATGGTTTCTTACTATTGCAGCAGCAGGAATCGGATAACTTTGTGAGAAGTAGCTCTTTAGCGGTTTGCTAAAGAATCCTCAAGCTTATAGCGAGAGGAGAAGGCCAAGAAAATGAAAACTGAAAAATACTATAAGATTAAAGATTTACCGTTTAATAAGGTTCTTTTTTGGTCTTATGATTTTAATAAATCTGAGCTATCTTTATTTTTAATAATGATTTCCGTAATAGAAAAAGGTGATTTAGACGATTTATTTATGCTTTTTAAGATTTTTTCCTTTCAGGAACTGCATGAAACTTATTTTAATGAAATAAGGCCTATGTTGTCAGGCGAAGATAAGAAATACTACAAATTTAGGCCTGATATGAAACCGGATATTAAAAGCGTTAGATTAATGGATATGATATTTAAAGCAATTAAAGAAATAAAAGGGCGTCAAATAAATATTATTAATAAATCGAATTTAAATGTGGCTTAAAGAAACTGAAAAGGTTTTGAATCTTTTATCTACGGAAGAAAAATTAAGCGATTTTGTTTTTGTAGGCGGTTCTGCCATTTCATACTACATTCACCATCGTTTATCCGAGGACATTGATCTTTTTTGCACTTATAATCAGTTAAAACAAAAAATTCTTAATAATATAATTGAAAAATTACGAAACAATAAACATAATATTGTAGTATTGCCGGTTGAAGATAGAACTATTCAAATGGATTTGGATATAGACGGAGTAAAAACCACTTTTTTTTCGTGGAGTTTAGATTTGTTAAAAACAAACAGTAAAGCGTTTAGGGGCTATATTAAAATTGCGGATTTAGAACTTTTGGCAGGAATGAAAGCATACACTTTCGGCCGCAGGTTAAAAATAAGGGATGCCTATGATTTATATGCCTTATCGCAAGAGATAGGTTTTGGGAATATAATTGAGCTAGCCAAAGATTTTTTTGGGAGCCTTTTTAGTGAAAGACTGTTTATAAATCAGGTGCAGGATTTAAGTTTATTGCAAGGCGATAAAATAGAAGATTACTTAAATCCTAAGTATAAAGTCTCTAAGAATGATATGGAAAATTATTTTACGGCAGAAGTCGAAAAGTATATTTTAAAAAGTCTGGAGCGGGAAATAGAAAACAAATAATAAATAATGGGAAATCATCGCGGTTCCTCCTTTAGTTTGTTCAAATTCTTGATAAAAAACAAAAAATTATGTTTTAACCCAACTTCACCACTTTTATTGTTCTAAAATTATAACCCATTGATATTATTACATTTTATTTTTTATTTTGTAGTCCACATAGACATTTTTGTTGCCCCATAAATATAGTAATATAAATATGTTGCTGGTAATTATGGTGAAGTTGGGTTAACATAAATTAACATTATTTAAAAAACAGATTAGCACAAAATTTTGAACGGTCTTGAAGAGCCCGACCGATAATGTTTTATTATTCATCGGGCTCTTCTTAATTTTTTTCATTTGAAGTTGAAAATAAATTTTCGTTTTCTATTTTCTTAATGATTTAAATAACTTTTTCGCCTATTCTCATAATTTCGGCGGCAGCCGGATTGTTTTCATTAAATTCATCTGTTAAATATGGGTGAGGTTCAATATTATAATCAATGTCTCTGGCTATTTTCATTAATAGAAATTTAAAATCAAAATTATCATCTCCGACGATATTTTTAGTTATGACAGCTACATCTATATCGCTCCACTCCGTGGGTTTTCCTTTTGCGTAAGAGCCAAATAGGTAAGCTGAAACAATATCAATTTTTCTTTTTTTTAATTCATTTATATATTTGTTAATTAATTCAATTATTAGTTTTTTATCTTTTGTTTTGACCATTCTCTTAACCCCTTAATTTTTTCTATATTAATTAATGCAAAATCTTTTGTACATTTTTTATAAAAATCTTTTTTATAATCTTCATATCGTGTTTCTATATTAAATAAAGTTATATATTGCAATGAATCTTTCTGTTCCTCTGTTAAAGAAAGATTAGATTTAATAGCAAGCTTATATAAGCCATGAATTTGAGGCAATTTCAATTCAACATTTTTTATATAATAAGCTTTTAATAATTTTTCTATTGCAAGATGACCGATAAATAACGACCAGACATATTCGCCGGCATTAAACATATTTATCATTGAATTATAATTATCTTCAGACGAATTAATCCAGAATAGAGCAACTTCTTCTTTAGTCATCTAAAATTTTCCTTATAATCACGCTTGCATAAACGCTTTTATATTATAATTAATTTTATTGTTTATTATATTATAGCATATTCAAATTATATTTAAACGGCATTTATATGATTTACATGATAAATATCGCACCAATTTTAAATTGTTACAAAAATTTAATATTCCTGTAATATTCCTGTAATATTCCAATGTTATAATACTTAAATTAAATATTATAAATATATTATAAATTAAATTTTCAATAAAGTAACCGTTCTAAACCGCATTATATATTCTTGTTTTATTAGCAAACATTATAATAATTTTAGCGGGGCTCTTCTATATAAATAATAATAAATAATTTTAAATCAGGGGAGGAAGGTAGTGATTTCATTGTATTGTATATTGTATTGTATATAGCAATGCAGCAATGCGATGTATTTTACTATTTAATTGCGTATGATTAAAAAAAATATTTTAATTTTATCGGTATTATGTTTGATAATAGCAACGGGCATTATTATTTTTATTAGAATAAGCAAAAATGCCGATGCAGGAATCCTTATAAATAAAATTAACAAAAAAATATTAAAACCGGTTAATATTTCAAAAATCAATTATAAGCATTATATTTTTAAGCTTCCCACAGGCAGATTTATATCCCCCGCAGGGTTATTAAATAAAACCCCTAATTTTTCTACAAATGTTGTAACTCATGGTAAATATATAGCTGTTGTGGCAAACGGCGCTACATTTTTTCAGACTATTACAATATATAGCAGAAAAACTCTTAAAGAAGTAGCTCAATACAGAGCGTATAAAGAAAAAAAGTTTAAAAAAAGAAGATTTAAAAAATTTAAAAAAATAATTTATAATCCTAAAAAAGCGCATCATTCAAGTTTAAATAAAGCATTCAGCCAGTTGGTATATGCAAAAAATAAAAATCAGGATCTTTATCAGGGGATTGACTTTGCTTCAAACGGTATTCTTTATGCGGCAGGCGGCGGAGTTAACGATGTCATTGCTTTAAAAGTTGGAAAAAACGGTAAATTACGAGTTATAAAAAAATATTACTTAAAATGGCAGCCGTTTCCTAAGAATCAATATCCATATCAGTATCAAGGTCATCAACATAATGAACATAATAAACCTTATCTTTTGCATTCTGACCATCCGGACGCACCGATGATAAATACTGTTTTTTATAAGCATCGGCATAAACCTTATCTGTTTTATCCTGACAGCATAGCAGTTTCAAAAAACAATAAAAATTTATATGTTACAGGACTCCTTTCAAATTCCGTTGCTAAAGTCAATTTAAAAACAGGTAAAGCGAGTTATGCAAATGCAGGTTCTTATCCTTTTGATATAATATTGGCGGACCACGGCAAAAGATTGGTAGTTTCCGATTGGGGCTCCGACAGCGTAACAGTATTAAATGCGATTAATTTAAAACCGGTAGGAAAAATTTTGGTCGGTAAAAAATTGTCGCCTTTAAGCTATTCGCCCGGTGTCAATCCGACGGGATTGATACGGCTTGCCGGCACCCCGTATGTATTTGTAACCGATTCAAATAATGATAAAATTTTTGAATTTAATACGCAAAATTTAAAAGTTATCCGTATATTTAACGATGCGCCTTATCCGCACGCTCCTTACGGCAGCTATCCTGACGGTGCAGCCCTTTATAACGGTTTTTTATATGTTGTAAATGCAGGTAATAACGATATAAGCGTTTTTAACATAAAAACAGGAAAGCAGGCTGGATTAATTCCTACCGCATGGTATCCGACTTCTATAATTATTAGCAGAGGCAATATTTACGTCACTGATGCCAAGGGCTTAGGAAGCGGTCCCAATGTTCATTTCCAGTGGGTCGGCGATATGATGGAAGGGGCTATCGAAAAGATATCTGTAAATAAAGTTATGCCGCAGCTCAAATTTTGGACAAAAGTTGTTCTGCATAACGATTTGTTCAGTCTGCCTCAAAGAGAAAAAAGAAAACTTGCCGATGAAAAAATCGATAAATTTCTGAGAAAACATATAAAACATATAGTATTTATCCTTCGTGAAAATAAAACATTTGACGAAGATTTAGGAGATTATAGCCGTGCTGGAAAATGGGCAGACCCGCATCTTGACTTATACAATCAAAAGGAACTGCCTAATCTATATAAGCTGGCAAACGATTACGGGCTGTTTGTCAATTTTGATGCCGACGGCGAAGTAACGGCACAGGGGCATCAATGGACGACAGGAGCATCGGATTCCGATTTTGTTCAGAGAACATGGCCGCAGTATTATTCAGGACGAGGATTAGTAGGCAATCCAGGGTGGACGCAGCCGTTAAGACCGCTAAATTTAAAAGACCATTATAAATATATGCCTATTTACGACAGTCTATTGAGCTTAAAACACTGGTCTAATCCGTGGATAAGCTACCCTTACGGACTGTACATATACAACGATATGTTAAAACATAATACGTCTTTTGAGGTTTTCGGCGAATTTGTTTCACGCAATAGGATAGGTAATATTTTACCTGTTATGAAAAAACATATAGATTTATCTTCTTACGGATGGGATAGATTTATTCTTGACACACAAAGGGCTAAAGTCTTTTTAAATTTCGCCAAGAAGAAAATAAAACATCATAAATTTCCGTCTTTTGTCTATATATGGCTTCCCGATGACCATACAGCCGGCAGCAGACCTTGTTATTATACGCCGGATTATTATGTTGCCAATAACGATTATGCGACCGGCGAAATAGTTGACTATCTATCCCATTCTCCTATATGGAAAAATACTCTCGTATTTATTACCGAAGACGATGCTCAATCGGGAGCTGACCATATAAATGCACATAGAA
This sequence comes from Candidatus Acididesulfobacter sp., assembly GCA_027365695.1. GTDB lineage: Bacteria > SZUA-79 > SZUA-79 > Acidulodesulfobacterales > Acidulodesulfobacteraceae > Acididesulfobacter. The sequence goes on from DAHXMB010000221.1 coordinate 7,867, forward strand.
CATTTGCCGTTATGATTTCGCCGTGGGTAAAAAAAGGCGTTTTGATTAAGAAATTTTATTCGCAGATAAGTATTATTAAGACAATAGAAGCTATATTTAAGATTTCTCCTATGTCTCAATGGGATGCAAATACTCCGGTTATAAATACAGGCTGGACGGATAAACCCGATATGAAACCGTATAATGCGGTTAAGATGCAGGTTAAACCATCGCTTAATCCCGGAATATGCAAAAGCTATATTGATAAGATGCGTTTAAAATTAGGAAAAGCCGGTTTCTGGGAAGCTCCTGCAAATATTAATAATAAAAATATAGATAATAAAAATAAAAATCAACAATTAAGAAGGGTTGATAATCAACATAAAAATAAAAAAACAGCCAGTAATAAAAATAAGTTGAAATTAACAGAATTTAAAGAAGCGCATAATAATAAATATCAAAAAAATGCGCATCAAATATATAATAATAAAAATATTAACAGCAGAATAAAAATTATTAAAAAAGATATAAATAATAACGGCTCAGAATATTATTCACCGACATCATTATTAAAAATAAGCGGACCGGAACAATTTAAACAGGAATGGATTGCATCAAAGGGCTTAAAATCCTATAAAAAAGTTATAGCGTACATAAAAAAATTAGCGAAAAAAGAAGGGGCTCCAATCGGCGATATTCTGGCAGGAGCAAGCCCGGATTAAAATTATTTCTCTAACTTATCTGACTTGATAAACCTTTTAACCCAACTTCACCATAATTACCAGCAACATATTTATATTACTATATTTATGGGGCAACAAAAATGTCTATGTGGACTACAAAATAAAAAATAAAATGTAATAATATCAACGAGTTATAATTTTAGAACAATAAAAGTGGTGAAGTTGGGTTAAATATCTGCTGTCAGTCTTTGAAGGCAAATATTCTAATGAAATAAAAAAAGAAAAAAAAGAGAGAGACCGCGCCGACGCCACGCGCCCGACCACATGAGGAAATATAATCGGAACTATATAAGCAGATAGGACAGCTTAATGTACTCTGACTTTGACACCTTATACAGCTCAAAGTATCTAAAATGCTATATTTATATTTTGAAAAAGAGCCGCATTTTAAAAATTATTCTTTTAAAGATGCTAATAAACACCTGCTGTATTCTTTCAAATCTTTTTATTATTATTTTAATATTAATCGTTAAATATATTAGCTCTATTATCAGTTATTACCGTAATCCCACTTGCTTCAACAATGGGGATATAAGGCAATCCTATTTAAAAGTTAAATTGCAATCCTTTTCCATATCTAATTAATTGCACATTTTTAGAATTAACGTTAATAATGTTTTTCAAGGTA
>DAHXMB010000243.1:0-11801 GCA_027365695.1 Candidatus Acididesulfobacter sp.
ATAATTATCAGCAACATATTGATATTACTATATTTATGGGGGCAATAAAAATGTCTATGGGGACTACAAAATAAAAAATAAAATGTAATAATATCAACGAGTTATAATTTTAGAATAATAAAAGTGGTGAAGTTGGGTTAAGAGCCTAAATTGTATTAATTTCATATTACATTGCGAGTGCGCAATTATGTAAATTTGAATTATTTTTTAGATATGATAAAATTATGATTATGATTATAATTTTAAATTCTTACATTGGTTAGGTTAATGTTTTAAAAATTACATAATGACAAAAGATGAAATAATAAAATTTTGGATTGAATCTTCGGATAAAGATTATGAAAGTATGTTAAATATGTATAACATTAAAGAATATTGTTATGCATTATTTGTCGGTCATCTTGTAATTGAAAAACTATTAAAAGCTCATTATGTAAAAAACATCGGAATAAATATTCCAAGGATACATGACCTCGAGAAACTTGCGAATAATGCAGGTTTGGAATTAACTGAAAAACATGCAAACGAATTGTAGGATATTACTAAATTTAATATTGCCGTCAGATACGATGATTATAAGAAAACTTTTTATGAAAAATGTACAAAAAAATTTACCGAAGAAAATATAAAATCAATTAATAACTTAAGAAAATGGTTAAAAAAGATGATAGCGGAAAAGGATTAGACATAGAAGCAGTTTTTAATTTAATCCTTAGATATATCGATATATTAAAAAAGAATAAAATTAATCCCGCAGAGGTTTATATCTACGGGTCTTATGCTAAAGGGACTGCTAACGATTGGAGTGATATCGACGTAGCCGTCGTGATGGATAAATTTGTCAAAAATTTAGACAGTTATGATTTTGACATATTTCTTACGAGGATGAGGAGGAGTGTTAGTCTTGATATAGAACCTCATTCATTTCTTCAAAGAGATTTCAATGAAACGTACCCGCCTGCTTTAGAAATATTAAAAACCGGCATAAAGATTCCTATATTTTAAAAATATTTTAAAAGTATCCGATTTATTTATTCTCCTACTCCCGCCAGCATTTGCCTGTTTATCCAATGCATATATACCGTTTAACCTATCCGATTTATTTATTCACCCACTCCCCTGACTTTGACACCTCATACCAATAAAACCCTTGAAAATGGCGCATCCCTTTTTTTAATTTCTTATTATTGCCACTACAATTGAAGAAGAGGTATCTGATTTATTTTTTATTTATTTTCTTCATGTTTTTCCTAAAAAAAGACATTCTTTTTAAAACGCGGGAAAATATATCGCCTGCAATTGCCGCATTTTCTCATAAAATCCCGTTATCTCAACTTGATTATAGCAAGTTCATATATAATAATCTAACAATAAAATATAATCAACCATTTTATTTTTTTATTTGTTTTTATTACATTAAGAGGTATAATAAATATGAATATAATGATGAATTAAATTGAATGGTTATAAATTTTTTAAATTCGGAAACAAAGGAACTTTATACAACATACAACGGGTTTTAGCAAAAGAATTCCGGCGAATATACAAAAAGCCCAATTAGCAAGTTAGATATGCTGGATGCCGCCGAAAAGATTGACGATTTAAAGGCTTCTCCGGCTAACAGGCTCGAAGCGTTAAAAGGGGATTTAAAAGGATTTTACAGTATAAGGATTAATGACCGGTATAGAATGGTCTTTAAATTTAGAAATAGAAATGCTTATGATGTTTATATAACGGATTATCATAATTAAGGTGATTGATAAAATGAATGTTTTTGAAATAAAAAGAGAAATCACCCATCCGGGTGAGATTTTAAGAGAGGAATTCGTAAAACCTTTAAATTTAACACAGTCGGTTCTTGCTAAAGATTTAGGTGTTAACTTCAGAACTATTAACGAACTTATAAACGAGAAAAGAAATATAAGTCCGTTAACGGCTTTAAAACTTGCCGCTTATTTTAAGACCACACCTGAATTCTGGATGAATTTACAGGTAAAATACGACCTTTATAAAACAAAGATAAAAGAAGATATGCTTAATACCGCCTAAAATAAATAAAAAGGTATCTAATGTATCTGATTTACTGATTAAAGTATCCGATTTATTTATTCAAAGGATATAAATTAATGTATGCATAAATAATAGGGACAGATTATTTTATTCCCTTGTATAATATATGTATTATATTTAAATATATATATTTAAATATAATTGTAAGGGTGGGATTGGTGGGAATATTTAGCCCATCCAAAAAAATAAACTTTTATAATTTAAATTTTTTCTCATTTCTAAATAGATATAGCAATTATTATTTCAATATTATATATATGTGAAAAAAGTAGTAGATTAATTTAGATTAATTTTCCGCATAAAACAATTAACGTAGGGTTGGGGGGAGGCGTGAGTTTTTTTGCGAAGTCTTTGATAAAATAAATCGGATGCATTTCCCCCGATATATTTCCTTTTAAATTCTTTCCCCTTGAATTTTAATAAACATCTCTACATGGCTTCCGATATCTATTAGTAATATTTCATTTTCAACTACAGTAAAAGATAAAAGTATTCGGTAAGAATATGTTAGAGATACAGCGTATTTATCTTGAAATTTCTCCTGTAATTTGTGAAGTTTCAAGGATGGATGGTTCGGATTAAGTTCTAATAATTTTAAAATATTTTTATATTTATCTGTTAATTCATTATGTGATTCATTATGCTTTTTTAAAAAAGCTTTTTCTTTTTTAAAATAACTTTCCGTGAAAATTAATTTAAACATCAGATGCCGAGCTTTTTAAAATGTTCTTCAGAACTTTCGATTATAAATTTTCCGTTTTTATAATCGGTTTCCGCATCAATTATAGCCTTAAAAATATCCGCTTCTTTTAATCTTTCATATTCTTTTAATGAAAGCAATACAAATTTTGTTTTTCCTCTTTTAGATATAAAAACCTCATCCCCATCTTCTATTATTTTTTCAATGTTTGACAGACCTTTTGTTTTTATATCGTTAGCGCTTATAATCATAATTTTAATCTCCTGTTTAATAGTACTATTAATGGCATTATTATACGATATTAAAATAAATTTATCAATATCAATATAAAAATAGATATTTAATCCTTTTGAATTTTTTGACATCTATTTGCTTTGGAAATATTAGAAAATGGCAAGAAAATTTTATAAATAAGTAAAATTAAATAAATAATAAAAAAGACAATAAAAAAATAAAAAGGGACAGATTTATTTATCTTTTATATCGGGTAAATAAGACATAAATATATTAACCTAATAATAATATGACATTGAAATACTTTTAATAATTTATATCGGCAGCTTGTGTGCGGGTTAAATAAAGTTGCCTTTTTATTTAAATTAGATTTTAGGTAGCTAAATAAAGTTGCCTTTTTATTTAAATTATATTTTAGGTAGTTAAATAAAGTTGCCTTTTTATTAAAAGTAGTGTATTATTACTATGTAATGCATTTCAAAATAGTAATGAAAAATATTGCAGGAGGAAATTTATGAAGATGGTTTCGGCAAAAATAACAAAGAAAGGTCAGGTAACTATACCAAAGGAAATTAGAGACAAACTTAAAACTAACATTATTTATTTTGAATCATTCAACGATACAATTTTAATAAAACCTGTTAAAGATGCCTGCGGTTCCCTTAAGAAATACGGCAAAAATGTGAATTCAGAGATTCCGTTTAATAAGTTGAAAGAAAATGCATGGGAGGAAGCTATAAGTGAAAACTTCAAAGATATACCTTCCTGATACCAATGTAATAATTAGATATCTTGTGTCAGATAATCAAGAAATGGCAATAAAAGCTAAAGATTTTTTTGATAAAGTTAAAAATGGAATTTTTAAAGCTAAAATTATTGAAAGCGTTATTGCCGAATGCATTTATGTATTAATCAAAATTTATAAAGTTCCAAAAGACGAAGCCTCAAAAAGTCTTATTGATGTTTTGCTATATAAAGGCATTACTAACGAAGATAGAAACGAATTAATTAATGCGCTAAATATTTTTACAAATGAGCGTTTAGATATAGTTGATTGTGTTTTATATGCCAAAGCCGACAATAAAGAAACGGATGTATTTACCTTTGATAATCAGTTGATGAAAGCATTAGAGCCAAAAAAAGATTAAAAATTTTATATTCATCTTTAAAATAAAAATAATAAAAAGAATAGAAAGTATATGAAAAAAGATTTATTTATTAAAAAAATATTACTAAAATTAACGAAAAAAAAAGACAGCTTCAATTTTTAATTTCAAAATTCCTATTAATGCTTAATGCTTAATGCTTAATGCTTAATGTTTTATCTTTATAAAGGTAAATTAAGGCAATATTTTGAATTTTTTGCCGCAAGTTCTATAAATATTAAAATCACCGTCTATACTAATAATGGTATTATTATGTTTTTGCAATATTGGGTAATTATATTATGCAACAAATATTATTAACCGTCGTTGATAAATCCAAGTAAAATTTTACGATAATAATAAATTTACTTCCCCTTTTTACCCCCCACTTTTTATTTTTACTACGCTTTTTTTTGGTTTTTTGAATATTTTTTGTATATTTAATCCAAAATATTAATATTGTAGTATAATATAATATATCATAAGAATCTACTATTTTTATTTTTAATTTAATATAAATTATTTAATAAGAAGGAGAAAATCAAAATGGCTACTTCACAAATTATTTCAGAAGTTAACGCCGTTAATTTAGGTCTATACGACAGTCCTTTATATCCTACAACTGAAACCTTTTGGACAACCTTTCAGGGTAATTCATCAACGGCTCTTTCATCTCAGGCGCTATATTATATGGGATACACCGCTACTTATAACGGCGACACTCCAAGCGGCGGTCCTTATAGTCTGAATTTGACTTATAGCGGCGTTCCGATTACCGGCGGTAATATTGGTAATGAAATTGTAAGTATTTATTCAAATTTATTTGCCGCTACAGTAACTACTGCCGACCCCGGCGTGCAGTATTGGGCAAATCAATGGATTAACGGCAGTTCTATCGGACAGATAACAGCCGATATTTATAATGTTGTTGAAAATCTGTCTTCAACCTCTCCGTTTTATATTGATACTGAGAGAATGAATGCGAATATCAGCGCTTCGGAGGCAGCCACTTATTCGCAAATTAACGCTCTTTATTTAGGTTTATTTGACAGACCAGCAGACCCAAACGGTCAAGCTTACTGGGTAACCCCCTATGGTTACAATGCAACAACATCTATCCCGTCCAGTTCGGTTTATTCTATTGGAAGTTATGCTACTTATGACGGCTCTGCGATAAATAATTCTAATATTGCTAATGAAATTGTAAGTATTTATTCAAATTTATTTGGGGCTACAGTAACTACTGCCGACCCCGGCGTGCAGTATTGGGCAGGTCAATTTACATCAGGTCAACAAACAATAGGGCAGATAGTAAATTCTATTTACAATATTGTTGAAAACCTGCCTTCAACTTCGGCGTCTTATATTGATACAGAGACAATGAACGCGAAGCTTGCCGCTGCGGAACAATTTACTCAAAGCTATATTTTATTAGGAACCCCAAGTTCATATTTCATAGATAGTCTTGTGCTAAACGGCGACTATACGCAAGCTAATGTCAGCAACAATATATTTTATTTATTACCGGAAAGTACAACATCGTGGGGCAATGCTAATTATACCTTTAATATAATAAGTGATGCCGGCGTCACGCTTTTAGCTGGCAATGGCAACGATACTGTCACAATATCGGGTACTGGCGATAATGTTATTACGATTGGCGCTGCCGCTACCGAATATACTAATGTCAATACTGTATCTATAACCGATAACGCGGTAAGCGGTAATAATATGATTACCGTAAACGGTTCAGGCAATAATAGTGTTGATTTACTTCAAAATAACGGCAATAATTCAATTACTATGACCGGTAACGGTAATGACACCGTGTTTACAGGTCAGGGTAGTAATACAATTGCGATAACCGGTAACGGTAATAATTTTGTAATGATAGGAGGCAACTCTAACGCCGGCAGCGGCGATAACACCGTTACTATGACAGGTTCTGGCACTAATAATATAATAGCGGACAACGGCAATAACACGGGTAATGACATAATTAATCTTAGCGGTACTACCGGCGCCGATAATGTATCTATAGGTCAGGGTATCAACACTATTACATTTGGAAGCGGTATAGATTCTCTTAATTTAACAACTCCCTACATAACTTCTTATGGACCGGCGGCTGGAGCTACCACATTAAACGGTGTTATTGCCGGAGACACTTTAATGTTTAGTTACAGCGCAGATGGTCCTACTAGTGGGTCTACTGTATATCCGTTGTTATTAAATACAATATTAGGCTCTGAATCTAATGTTTCTCTTGCCGCTGAAATTATTAATTTACAGGCTATAGATACTGCCGCCGGAGACACGACTGTTGGATGGACGACCGGAGGTACTGCAAATACATATATAGTTATGGATCATAATACAGGCGCAGGCTTTGTTGACCAAGTTATACAAATAGTCGGAACACCAGCTTATCTTTCGTCTAATGCTGCCGTTAGCGTAAATAGTACTACTCATTTTGTTAATGTAGCTCTTTAAAACAAATATTCAACTATTTTTATTTTGATTAATATTGCGCAAGTTATAAAAAAATTATATAATTCTTTTTAGTTGTGAAATTAAAAATATTTATATAATTTATATATTAATATGATTGATTGTATATTCCGCATCTAACTGTGCAATAAATAACACAAAAATTTTAGCGGTCTCATTTAATGTTTAAACTATTTAAAAAAATCAATATTTTTAAGAAATATAACCCCGAAATAATTATCAAAGAATTACAAAAAATAGCGCCAGCCGACAGCGCCTCTCTTTCAACATTAGGAAACCGACAGGATTTAATTCATATTAGCTTTTCAGATAACCCTGATAATAATTATCATATTTTAGAATCAGCGTTAAGGCAGGCAGATTTTATTCTTGCGGATGGATACTTCAAGTCTGAAGGCAGTATGCTTTCTTCAACTTATTTTCTTGAAAAATATAAAGGTTTGATTGAATACGCTTTTGTTTTGCCATCTAATCAAGGCGAATTATTAATTAAAACTAACGAAAAAGCTAAAAAATTAAAGAAAAACATTTATGATTATTCTTATAAAGAGCTTGAATCTTTTTACGATAAAAATTATTATTTAAACGACTGCGGCGGGTATGAGTCGTTCAGGATTAATAACGCAGTTTTAGACAACCGTTTGTATGTTGTTCAGTGTTTAGCGGATGTGCGGGGCGATGAGAAGATTTTAGATCTTGGATGCGGCAGGGGCGAACTTTCTTACGCAATAGCAAAAAGCGGAGCCGATGTTTTGGGTATAGATTATTCAGGCACTTCTATTAAAATAGCCGAAAAAAACTTTAACGGACGGCTGCCTAATTTAAACTATAAAAAGATTGATTTTTTTGAATTAGACAAAGGACTTTTATTTGATACAATAGTAGCCTCCGATTTAATAGAACATATAGACGCAAAGTTAGCGGAAAAGTTTATGGAAAATATAGCAAATCATTTAAATAAAGACGGCAAATTCATACTTCACACCGCGCCTAACAAATATATATATTCATACAAATATAAAAGGGACAGGATAAAAGCAAAAGAAATGGGTTTATATTTACCTGAAAATCCGAGGTCGTTTTATGAAAGTCTAATGCACATCAACGAGCAAACACCCTGGAGTTTAAAAAAGCTATTTAAAAAATATTTTAAAAGCTATTGCGTATGGACGGCAAATATAGAGTATCCTCAGGGAAATTTATCGAAGAAGCCGCTTAAAGCTGATTTGATAAATCAAAGGAGCATCTTTGCGATTGCATCAAACGGCAACATAATTAAGGAAGATATAATAAATTTGCTTACGCAGGAAGAAATAAATGATATTTCGGGAATTATGCTTGAATTATTGCAGGATTATGACTACTCGAAAAAAATTAAAAAAAATACGCTTAATACTTTTAAACTACAACTTATAAACAAAAGCTGCAATGTCTTAAAATCTATAGGAAAAAACCCGATATATATTGCGTATCATATTAAAAAAGCCGACGGAAGCTATATTGTTTTTGACGGTCTAAGAACAAGGCTGCCTTCAGTGATATATGGAGTAAAACAACTTAAAAATGATAATTTAACGCAAGTGCAAGTTCGGCAGCAAAATCAAAAACAAGATTTAACGTGTATGGATAAGAAGCAACAACAGCAAAATCAAGAATATAATCAAAATTTTAACCCTCAATACTGCTCGCGGCAAAATCGTCAATATAATTTGCAGGGAGAAAAAACAGCCGAGCATTTTGAGCCGTTAGACCTATTAGCGATAGATATTGAATGTAATGTGCAACTACCTGATTATTCCGGAGCTGTTGTAATAGAATTTACTATGGTTCAGGAAGGGCTTTTCTGGTTTGAAAATAAAACGGACAAGTTTATAAAAACATTAGAAATTGAAATAGTTTAAGCTTAAACTGATGAAATTTTTATTGACAAATAATATTATTTGAAGTTTATTAAAATAATATTTGAATTTAAATATATAATTATATATAATATATGTAATTAAACCAAAAATTAACCTAATTATTTAGGAGGAAATTAAAATGCAATATTTTAGCTTTATATCAAATGATTCATATTACAATGAAGCTCAAGCGCTTTATGTCGGTTTGTTTGATTCACCGCAGCCATCTAATTCAGGCGGTTTAACCTACTGGGAAAACCAGCTTGCAAGCAATCAAACAGGGGCGTTGGACGCTATTTCTACTTATGCAACATATAATGGTCAACCGCTTAGTAGTTCCAACATAGGAAGCGAAATAAATAATATTTATGAAAATCTTTTCGGAACGCCTGCGAGCAGCGGCGGTGAAACTTACTGGGCGAGTCAGTGGAACGGCAACGGCGGCACTGCTTCTATAGGGCAGATAACAGCAGACATTTACAGTACCGTAGAAAATTTATCTACGACTAATTCTTATTATGAAGCGATGAACGATAAAATTATGAATTATTATAATGAAGCGCAAGCGCTTTATATTGCACTGTTTAATACTACTGCTACATCCGGCGGTTTAACCTACTGGGAAAACCAGCTTGCAAGCAATCAAACAGGGGCGTTGGACGCTATTTCTACTTATGCCGTCTATGATTACGGCACCCCTAACGCCGCCCCGCTTAGTAGTTCCAACATAGGAAGTGAAATAAATAATATTTATGAAAATCTCTTCGGAACGCCTGCAACCAGCGGCGGTGAAACTTACTGGGCGAGTCAGTGGAACGGCAACGGCGGTTCTATGTCAATAGGACAGATTGTAGCCGCTATATATAATACGGTTGAAAATTTACCTACGACCAATTCTTATTATGAAGCAATGAATAATAATATTACAGCTGCCAATACGTCTGCATCGCTTTCCAATACGCTTGCCGATATTAATTCTAGCAATAATCCCCAGTCTTTTACGATGCCCCAAACCTTTCAGGTTCCTGTAACCAGTAACTATTATTCCAACTCCAATCTACCATATTCGTCTTCGTATTTATACAGTTATGCTTTTACCGGAAGCACCACGCAGTCTGATACATTAGTTTTGAACAGCTCGCCAAACAATCTTAACATCACGGACACCAACGGCAATACATATTACGGCACTATGAGTTACGCATTTACCGGAGACACGAGCGGACATAATACCGTGGACGTGAGCTATCAGGCAAGCGGTAATAGTCTTGTTAATTATCTTGTCAATGCCGCAAATTTTCAAACGCTTGATTTTAATTACAATGGTCCGAATGATAGTTATAGCAACGTTAGTTTAAATCTTAACTTAATCAACAGCGGTTTTGACAATTTTGTATTAGACAACAGCGGTTTTAATAATTCATTTACATTTACTAATGCAACAAATAACGACACGTTTATAGTCCATGCGGCTGCCAATTCGCTTACGGTTAACGACGCCACATATAATACTATCGGTAATGTAATTATGGACGGCGTACAGCTCGGCAGTCTTAATTTTAATGGCTCAACTATAAATATTGAATCAACGGGCGTGACCCCCAATGGAATTAATAACTACATTAATTTTACAGATAACCTAATAACTTCTATGACGCTTAATGTTACGGGGTCGCAAAATTTATCTATTGGAGAATATGCGAATAATTATACATATAGTTCTATTGGTTTAAACGACGGAAATACATTAAATATAAATGACAATTCCACCAGCAGCCTGACGTTGTATTTTTCAGATACCTCATCTTCAACTAATCCTAACGGAGTAACAATCAACGCATCTCAATCCAGCGCGACGTTAAATTTGTATGACCTAAGTTCCGACCATGCGCCTAATACTATTATTTTAGGTTCAGGCACCGATAATGTTTTTACGGATAACGGAAACAGTGTGATAACGGCAGGTTCCGGACACGATACGATAACGGTTGATGCAGGCATAACAGCTAACTATATATACAATAGTACTTCCAATTCTTACAGTTATACAAGTTACAGCGGATATATGCCCGATATTCAAAATGCTGGCACAAACGATTCTATAACGTTTAGTAAAGCACAAAGCGCTTATCCGATTCAGTTTCAAACAGCCCAACTTAATGAAACATCCGCTGCGTCATTAAATAATGCCATGGTAAATGCACTTAATGATGTCTATAATTTATTTTCTAACGGCGGCGGAGATTTTGCGGTATGGTTTGAGTACGGGAATAATACTTATATAGTTAATGATTATAATAATTATGGTGGTGGTAATTATAATTATTCTGGTAGTAATTTTCAAATTGTTCAATTAACCGGGACCGTTGATTTAACGCATGCCACCGTGACTGCAGGCACTATACATATATAAGAAAAAAAGGAAAGGGGACAGATTTATTTATTCCCTTACTGGTTATTGAGTTAAAAATAAAATAAGGACGGCTGCCATTTTCTTAATTGTTTATTAACTTATATTATTATATTAATATTAATATAAGTTAATAATGGTTGTTGTCCTTTTTTATTTTCCCTTTATATTTTCCCATGACTTTGACATGCCATCCTATTAAAATCCTTGAAAATGGTGTATCTTTTTCAATATTGCATTATTGCTATTACAATTGTAAAAATATTAATTTATTTCTTTTAGCGGAGCGATATTTTTAAATGGTTTTACAGATTATACTTTAACCCAACTTCACCACTAAAGCCCAAAAAGCCGTGATATGTAGGTATATACCTATTTTTTTTATATGGGGACTACACTATATTTTGCAATTGATAAAATGGACAGATTATTTTTTTGGATGGGCTAAATATTCTAGCCCGCCCATCCCTTACAATTATAATTAAATATATATATTCAATTATAATACATTTATTATACAAGATTTATTTTATTCCTTACTTCAGCCTATCAAGCTAAACAAATTTTTTAATCTTGCTTAGCGTTTAATTTAATTTTAATAAATAGATATTTTTAATTTTAATAAATAGATATTTATGATTTATTCAAGTTTAAAATAATTAAAATTTACTCTGTGAAATTGGCGATAGTATAATAATTTTTTAATTTGAAATTGTTACGATAAATTAAATTATAATTGTAATAAAAATTTAATATAACTGTCATAAAATTGAAATAAAAAATTGATAAAATAATACTAATTTATTTTTATTATTATTATTTATATTTAA
>DAHXMB010000007.1:0-8246 GCA_027365695.1 Candidatus Acididesulfobacter sp.
TATTTTTGATGACGGTATCTATATAATAGTGTAATTATAAATATGGAAAATTTGAACACGCTAATAATAGGCTATGGGAAAACAGGCAAGGCGGTGCGGGATTTTTTAAAAAAAAATACCGATGACGGAAATACTTGCAGCGTAAATGTGAATACTCATAATAAATTAAAAAATTATGAAAACGATATTATGGTTTACGACGAATTTTTAAACGATGACGATATAAATAAACTAAACCAAAATTGTGAAGGTTCTTTTTTCTTTAACAATAACGGAGCAGAATATTTTTTAAAAAATAAAATTAACGATGTCGGACAAACCGTTATAAGTCCGGGGATTCGTAGAAATAACAATGTTGTATTAAAATTAAGACAGCTCAGAAAACCTATATACGGCGAGATAGAATTTGCTTACGAAAATTTAATGCAAAATTATTACGGTAAATTAAATAATAAATTATATAGTAAATTAAACGACGATAATTTTTCTAATGATAGCGAAAACGAAAATAGAAATCCGCATATTAAAAATAAAAACAATAAATATACGGAAAATATTAATAAAAATAAATGCGATAATTTCAATATTGAAAGCAGCGGTATTGCCAGACCAAGAATAATAGCTATTACGGGAACAAACGGAAAAACTACTGCGACCTCAATGTGTTCCTCAGCAATGAAATATGCAAATATAAAGGCTTTTACCGGAGGTAATTTCGGCATTCCTTTTATTGAAGGCATAAAAAATTATAATGATTTTATTTTAGAAGTATCAAGTTTTCAATTAGAATGGGTTTATAAATTTAATCCTGATATTGCCGTATTATTAAATATTCAGGATGATCATCTTGACAGATATGAAAATTTTGACGAATATAGATTGACGAAATATAAAATATTTAAAAATCATAGTATAAATGACACTGCAATATTGAATTATGAAGACTATAACGCATTTATAGTTAAAGATATAATAGGTTCGCTGCCTATTTTGTTCGGTTTTAATGAAAATAAATGTAATATTTTTTATAAAAATGAAAACATTTATTTTAAATTAAAAGAATTTTACGATATTGATTATAAAATTTCCTTAAAAGATTTTAAAGATAAGAGAAAATTTGTTATAGAAGATATGATGGCTGCTTCAGGCGCATTGCTGTCCTCAGGAGTTCCTATAGAGGCAGTAGAACAATCATTTAAAGAATATAAATTATTAAAACATAGAGTAGAATTTATCGGTAATATTAATAATATCAATTTTTATGACGATTCAAAGGCGACAAACCCTGCGGCGGTCATAAGCGCCCTTGAATCAATTAAAGGTTCCGCCGTTATTCTTATTTTGGGCGGTAAAGATAAAGGTTTTAATTACGACGTCCTTATCGAACCTGTAAAAAAATATGTTAAAGCCTGCGTTTTGATAGGCGAGACGGCAGATATTATATATAAATCGCTTAATAATAATACCGTCGACTTGATAAATGCTTCAGATATGGCAGATGCGGTTGAAAAGGCTTATGATATTGCTGCAGCCGTATGCGGCAATAATACTTTATGCTCGGTTTTGCTTTCCCCTGCGTCATCAAGTTTCGATATGTTTAAAGATTATAGTGAAAGAGGAGAAATATTTAAAAAATGTTTCGGCAAATTAAAAGAAACTAAAAGCAAAAAAAATAACGAAACAATTATTTAAAATTAATAAATTATATTATATAAATTAAAATTATAAAATTATAAAATTATAAACATGAATGTAAAAAATAATCATATGATAAATTACGGCAGAGCATTTATAAGAAAGTATGATACTGCTTTATTTTTATCTGTATGCGTATTAATTGCGCTTGGGCTTGTTATGGTTTATTCTACAAGCGCTATGACATCCATTATAGATTATGGGAATAGCTATCATTTTCTTTTAAGACAGGGAATTTATGTAATAATTTCAGCTATATTTATGGGTTTTTTTATGAAAAACGATTATCATATTTTGAAATCTTTTTATGTAATACTTTTAGCCGCAATAGGAATATTGATGTTCTTAGTTTTTATCCCGCATATAGGTTTGGAGGCGGGAGGTTCCAGAAGATGGATAAATTTAAGATTATTAAATCTTGAACCTTCAGAATTTTTAAAAGTTATATTTATAATTTTCCTTGCGGTATTTTTAGAAAAGAAAAAAGAATTGCTGAATCAAAATAGATATTCGCTCATATTTATAGCACCTATGCTTGTCATGGGATTTTTTGACGTTTTTCTTCTAAAAGAGCCTGATTTTGGAACAGCTTCTGTTTTATTTGCTATAACATTAATAATGTTGTTTGCGGGAGGAGTTTCATTAATATATATTGTTTTTATTCTTTTGGCAGGATCGGCTGCTGCATATTTATTAATTTTTAGCGTTGCATACCGAAGAGACCGAATACTTGCTTTTCTTCATCCGTTTAAAGATAAAACAGGTATAGGTTTTCAAATTATGCAGTCTATGTTTGCATTCGCTCGAGGAGGTATGTTTGGCGTAGGACTCGGCAACGGAAAAGAAAAACTGTTTTTTCTTCCTACTCCATATTCAGATTTTATATTTTCAACGGTAGGAGAAGAATTAGGGTTAATAGGAGTATTCGTATTTATTGCTCTTTATTTTATTTTGGCGTATAGAGGTCTAAAAATTGCTCTGTATGCGCCTGATTTATTCGGTACATACTTAGCATTAGGGCTTACGGGTCTTATAATAATAAGCGCTTTTATAAATATCGGCGTAGTAACTGATTTTTTGCCTACAAAAGGACTTGCTTTGCCTTTTGTAAGTTACGGAGGCAGTGCGCTTCTTGCTTCGGCAATAGCGGTAGGAATACTTTTAAATATTTCATCCCAATCTTTAAGAAAAAAAAAGAATTAAAGTTTTAATAATATAAATAATATAAATAATATAAATAATATAAATAATATAAATATAAAACTATAATTAAATTAAATACTAAAAAATTAATTTTGCAAATTAGAATAAAAAATATTTAAGTATATTAAAAAAAACTAATTATAAACGAAGTGTAAAATAAAATGAATTTTGTAATTGCGGGAGGAGGTACGGGAGGACATTTATTTCCCGGTTTGGCGGTGGCGGAAAAAATAAAAGAAATAGACCCTTCAGCCGGTATCTATTTTATAGGGACGTCTAAAGGTATTGAAAACAAACTTAAAGACGAATACGGATTGCAATTATATATAATTAATGCAAGCGGATTTTCAGGTAAAAAAGTTATGAATAAAATTAAATCTTTTATAAATACTTTCATTGTTTTTAAAGAAGTAAACAATATATTTAAAGAAATAAAGCCTGATTTTGTTTTAGGCTTAGGAGGCTATTCATCTTTTGCTCCAGTATTTTACGCAAAATTTAAAGGCATACGTTCAGGCATTATGGAACAAAATTTAGAGCCGGGTCTTTCAAATAAAATACTGGGGTATTTTAGAATAACTGTTTTTGCATCATTCAAAGAAACAAAAAAATATTTTCCGTTTTCTAAATTTATTTTTTCAGGAAATCCGGTAAGAAAAAATATTTTAAATATTATTCCTAAGCCGCCAGATGTCAGTAAAAAGGAACTGGCAATATTTGTTTTCGGCGGTTCGCAGGGAGCATCGTCTATCAATAGAGCGGCTATGAATTTAATTTCATCGTTAGATGCCGATATTAAACGGGAAATAACGGTATTTCATCAGACAGGCGAAAAAGAATATGATAATATAAATTATTTTTATTCAAATTGCGGCATTAAACATTACGAAGTTTTTAAGTTTACCGATAGTATGGAAAAATATTATGAATTATCTGATATAATAATTGCGCGTTCGGGCGCGGGGACGTTATCTGAAATTATAGCTATTAAAAAACCGGCTATTTTAATACCTTATCCTTACGCAGCTAAAAATCATCAATTTAAAAATGCTTATTATCTTTCAAATATTAAAGGAGCTTATCTCATAAAAGACGGCGAAAATCTTTCAAAAGAATTACTCCAAACCATAAAAGAAATATTTTGCAATAGAAGTTTATTGAGTAATATTTATTACAGCTTAAGTAAAATAAATATTCAAGATTCCGCTTTGAATATTGCTAATTTAATTGTAAATAACAATTAATAGAATAAAGATTAAATAAAATAATAATAATATAATAATATAATAATAGAATAATAGAATAGTAATAAAAACATAATGATATTACCTAAAATTGCCGGCAGAAAATTGTATTTCTGAATTCCCCGTCGGTATTTGGACGGCTCATCCAGTGTTCATAACTTTAAAGCCATTTTAATGGTTTCTATCGGCAATTTTGGGTATCAATTAAATAGATATTAAAGATAATTTTATATAATCGGGGCAGATAAATGGAAAACAGCAATAAAAAAATTCATCTTATAGGAATAGGCGGTTCAGGAATGAGCGGAATTGCGGAAGTTTTAATTAATTCAGGATATTCAGTCACAGGATCCGATGTAGAATATAACAATACAATAAAAAAAATTGAATCTATGGGCAGCAAAGTTCATATAGGGCATAATCCTGACAATATTAACGGAGCCGAAATAGTCGTCTATTCTTCGGCTATAAAAGATGATAACATTGAATTGGCAGAAGCAAGAAATAGAAAACTTACCGTCTTAAGAAGAGCAGAAATGCTTTCGGAACTCTTATCGTTAAAAAAGGGAATAGCTGTTGCAGGTTCACATGGAAAAACAACTACAACATCAATGATTTCAAATATTTTAGGTGCTGCAGGACTTGATCCCACATTTGTTGTCGGAGGGAAGGTTTTTGGAATAGATATGCATTCAAAAGTAGGAAAAGGCGACTTTATGGTAGTTGAAGCAGATGAAAGCGACGGATCTTTTTTAAAACTTAAACCGGATTATTGCGTTGTTACCAATATTGATTATGAACATTTAAATTATTACGGAGGCATAGAAAATATAAAATCAGCATTCAAAGATTTTATAAATAATATTTCATTTTTAGGTTTTGCTTCTTTATGCGCCGATAATAATTTATTAAAATCTCTATTTCCTGATTTATCAAGGAAATATTTCACTTACGGAATAGAGCAGGAAGCCGATTATTATGCTTTAAACATTGAACTTGAAAAAGAATTTTCACAATTTGACGTTTATTGCAAGAAAAAATTTATAAAGAAATTCAAGCTCGCGGTTCCAGGCATACATAATATTTACAATGCGTTAGGTTCTATAACTTTAGCTAAGGAGCTTGGTATTGAAACTAATTATATTTTTGAGGGATTAAAAGATTTTCACGGAGTAGAAAGAAGATTTCAAATAAAGAAAGAAGATGAAAAACTTATAGTAATTGATGATTATGCGCATCATCCTGTTGAAATAACGGCAACGCTTAAAGCGGCTAAAAACTGGGACAGGAAGATAGTCGTGGTTTTTCAACCTCATAGATATTCAAGAATGCAAGATTTAATTGATGATTTTTGCAAATCGTTAAAAATTGCAGATGTAGTGATAATAACCGATGTTTATTCAGCCGGCGAAATAGCGATTGAATCAGCTTCATCTTTGATACTGAGCGAGAAAATGAGATATGCAGGATATAAAAATGTTTACTATGTTCCGGACAAAAAAGATATATCGTTAAATTTAAATAACTTGCTTAAAGGCGGAGAAATGGTAATCTTCCTGGGAGCAGGAGATATAACAAAATATTGCGACGATTTTGTAGACTCTAAAAAAAATAAAAAAATAAAATTGCAAGACACAATAGCAACCTTAATCTTGCAATAAAAATTATTAAATATACAGCAATGTTTTAAGAACTCCGGATTCCCGCCTACGCGGGAATGACACTAAATGGGTGAAAGGATAAAATATCTCAAAGTCATTCCTGCGAAAGCAGGAATCTATAATATAAAATTCTATTATAGGATAAAGGAGCAATAGTAAATTAAAATGCTTAAAAACATAATAGATATAAGAGAAGTTTTAAATAAGAACAATATATTTCATCTTGAAAATGTAAATCTGTCTTTATATAGCACTATAAAAACGGGAGGATTTGCCGAATTGATGATTTTTCCCGAAAATGAAACAGATATTTATATTGTTTGCGAAATTATAAAAAATTATTGCCCAGGATTTTATGTAATAGGAGGCGGTTCAAATACGCTGTTTAAAGATGAGATTATAAAATTGCCAGTTATTTCATTTAAACAGGGATTTAAGTACATAAATTACAATATTGACAATAAAGAAAATTATTGCGTGATTAAAGCTGGAGCCGGAGTTCTGCTATCAAAGATGCTTGGTTTTACAATAAAAAATAATTTTGAAGGCTTTGAATTCGTTTATGGGATTCCGGGGACATTAGGGGGAGCCGTTAAAATGAACGCAGGCTCTAAAGAATCAAGTATTGAAAATATAATTAACAGTTTGGATATTATAACTAAATATGGCGATAAATTAAATTTTAAAAAAAATCAATTAAAATTTTCATATAGAAATATTGAAATACCAGATATTAATGAAGACGATTATTTTATTACAGGCGTCGAATTTTTGTTAAAGAGTTCAACTAAAGATGCTATATCTGAAAAAATAAATTTATTTAAAGCGAGAAAGATGTCTCAACCTTTAGGCGAAAGGTCATTAGGATGTATATTCAAAAATCCGGAAGGATATTCCGCCGGAAAAATTATAGACGAAATAGGTTATAAAGGTTTATCTAAAGGAGATGCCGCCGTCTCGGAAAAACATGCTAATTTTATTATAAATAAAGGCAATGCAAAATCTTCCGATATTTTAGATTTAATTAATAAAATTAAAGAAACCGTGCTGATGGAAAAAAATATAGAATTAAATACTGAAATAAAAATAAAATAATATACAACAATAAAAATATACAACAATAAAAATAATATGGCAAAATTATTAAATTAAAATAAATTAAACAAACAAATAAACTAAATAACAAATAAGACAAAATGAAACAAAATTAAATTAAATTAAATTAATTAATTAATTAAATAAATAAATAATGAAAGCAGCAATAAAAGATTTAAAAATTGGGGTTTTAATGGGCGGCGTATCCGCAGAAAGAGAAATATCTCTTAAAACGGGAAAGGCTGTAGCGGACTCTCTTGCAAGTATGGGATATAACGTCAAAAAATTTGATTTAGACAAAAATTTTTTTAAAGAAATTGATAGTATAAATATTTGTTTCAATGCTCTTCACGGAACATTCGGAGAAGACGGTAAAATTCAGGGGATTTTTGAATTATTAGATATTCCTTATACGGGTTCAGGAGTGGAAGCCAGCGCATTAGCAATGGATAAAATAAAATCTAAAATTATTTTTAAATATTATGGATTAACCGTTCCTGATTTTTTTTCCGTAAAAAAAGGAGAAAAAGCCGAGCTGATAAACAAAAAAATGAATAATATAAAATTGCCGTATTTTATAAAACCTAATGCTCAAGGTTCAAGCGTAGGAGCTGCTATCGCCTATTCTGAAAAAGAATTCTATTTAGCGGTAGAAGATGCTTTTAAATATGACGATGAAATTATTGTGGAAGAATATATCATAGGAAGAGAAATACAATTTGCAGTTTTTTCCGGCAAATCGTTGGGTTGTGTAGAGATTAAGCCTGATGACAATTTTTATTCCTATTCTGCAAAATATACAAAAGGCAAAACAAAATATATTTTAAACCCTGATTTAACGGAAGAAGAATATAAAGCGTGTGAAAATGCTTCAGTTTTAGCTCACAATTCATTGGATTGCAAAGGTATTACAAGAACGGATATTATACTTAGCGATTCGGGAAAAGTTTACGTGCTCGAGATTAATACATTGCCGGGATTAACCGAATTTAGCTTAGTTCCTATGATTGCGCAGAAAAAGGGTATTGATTTTAACAATCTTATCGAAAATATTATTGAAAACGCGATCAGCTGTGAATAATAATTAATAATTAATATATTATACAATGTTTAATAAAAATAGAAATAATAATAAAAAAAAGAAGGATGCAAAAAAATATAGCGCATGTGCAAGTAATTTTAATATAAAAAATGAAAATATAAAAAAAACAAAAGAGAATAAAAAATTTAATAATTTTAAAAATAACATAAATAATAATAAGAATAATAATAATAAGAATAATAAGAAGAAGAAGAAGAATAATAATAACGATAATAATAAGAAGAAAAAGAATTATAAAATTAAAAT
>DAHXMB010000011.1:0-28373 GCA_027365695.1 Candidatus Acididesulfobacter sp.
GAGGTCCCGGTGTTGAAAAAGGAATTGAAATTCTTACAGAAATAAAGAGTAAATATAATATTCCGATGCTAAGCGATGTTCATAGAATTTCGGAAATAGAAAAAATAAAAGATATTATCGATATTATTCAAAAAATTAGAAATACGGGGAACAATAAAATATTGCTGACGGAAAGAGGCGTATAAATCAACTAATTCAAAACTTTCTATCACGCACGGACCTGCTATAATAAAAGGATAATCTCTATTAATACTTTTAAATCCTAAATGTTCAATTAAATCATTTTTTGTAAAAGCATTTTCTAATAAATTCATATGTTATATATTTATTATATATTTATTATATATTTTTATTTCTTTTTATATTTAATGGCTGCCGCAACAAATTCTTTAAATAATGGATGAGGCGACAATGGAGACGATTTAAATTCAGGATGAAATTGACAGCCAAGAAACCATCTATAGCCGGATAATTCGCATATTTCAACCAATCTGCCGTCAGGGGAAAGCCCTGAAAATGTAAACTTTCCGTCATTAAATATTTCTTTATATTTATTATTAAATTCAAATCTATGCCTGTGTCTTTCGGAAATATAAACCAAACCGTCCTGATTTGTCTTTACGATATTCTTATTGTTGCCGTTATTTAGCGCTTTGGAATTTTTATAATAAACATTATAGGCAAGCGTATTTTTCTTAAGAACGCAGGGATAAGCGCCAAGACGCATAGTTCCGCCCATTTTGCCTATATTTTTTTGGTTTTCCATTAAACTGATAACGGGATCAGTCGTATTTTCATTAAACTCTAAAGAATCTGCCTCTTTGAGACCTAGAACATTTCTGGCGTATTCAACAGTCATAAGCTGCATTCCGAGACAAATACCGAAATAAGGAATATCGTTAATTCGCGCATATGTTATAGCGTTAATCATACCGGCAATACCTCTTAAACCAAAACCGCCAGGAACTAAGATACCGCCGCAGCAAGACAATTTTTTAAGCGCTTCTTCAACTTTATCACAGTCTCCTTCAAAATCTTCTGAATTAAAATATATAATATCTACCGAGGCATTATTTGCAAGACCTCCATGGATCAGACTTTCATTTAAACTTTTATAAGATTCTTTAAGGTCTACATATTTTCCTATAATACCGATTGCTGCAGAATTTTTTGCATTTTTAAGACCCTTTGAAATTTTTGACCATGCGCTTAAATCTGGAGATTTCGCCCAAATATTCAAATATTCGATTATTTTTACATCAAGTCCTTGTTTATGTAAACTTAAAGGAACATCGTAAATGCTTTTTTCGTCTTTTGCGGTAATAACAGCATCCTGCTCTACATTACAGAATAAAGCTATTTTAGCTCTAATATCGTCAGGAAGAAGCCTGTCTGCCCTGCATATTATTATATTAGGCTCTATCCCTATCGCCCTTAATTCTTTTACGGAATGCTGGGTAGGTTTTGTTTTTAACTCATCCGAGGTACCAATATACGGCACAAGAGTAAGATGCACATAAAGAACATTCTCTCTACCTTTATCTAATTTAAACTGCCTTATTGCTTCAAGAAAAGGTAAACTTTCAATATCTCCGACAGTTCCTCCTATTTCTATTATTGCAACATCTTTTTTTTCTGAAACCTTAATGATATTTTTTTTAATCTGGTCTGTAATATGCGGAATAACCTGCACTGTTTTTCCAAGATAAATTCCTTTTCTTTCGTTATTTATAACGGTATCATATACCTGCCCGCTGGTAAAATTATTTATTTTTGTCAAAGAAAGAGAAGTAAATCTTTCGTAATGTCCTAAATCAAGGTCCGTTTCTGCTCCGTCGTCTGTTACAAAAACTTCTCCATGCTGAAACGGATTCATCGTGCCTGGGTCAACATTTATATACGGATCAAGTTTCTGTATAGTAATACTTAAACCTCTTGCTTCCAGAAGTGCGCCTATAGAAGATGACGCTATCCCTTTACCGAGACTTGAGACGACTCCTCCTGTTACAAATATATATTTTGTTTTACTATTCATGAGTATTTTCTAAACCTAATACGTCTCTCATATCATAAAATCCCGCTTTTTTGTCTTTAATCCATAAAGCCGCTTTAATCGCGCCTCTTGCAAAATTATTTCGGGATATTGCTTTATGCGTTATTTCTATAACTTCATCATTACCTGCAAAAATTACTTTATGTTCGCCTATTATATCACCCGCCCTTACGGAAGATATGCCTATTTCATTTTTAAATCTTTCGCCTATTTCCCCGCATCTTCCATAAACGGCAGATTCTTTGAGGTCAAGTTTTCTTTCCTCTGCCACCGCATTGGCAAGCATTAACGCCGTTCCGCTCGGAGCATCTTTTTTATGTCTGTGATGCATTTCTATTATTTCGCAGTCATAATCCTTGCCTAAATATTTAGAAGTATTATAGATAATGTTTAATAAAACATTAATTCCGAGGCTCATATTTCCCGATAAAACCACAGGCATATGCTTTGAATATCCTGTTATTTTAATCATATCTTCTTCGTTAAATCCTGTTGAGCCTATAACTATCGGAACGTTATACAGCATAGCTTCTTCGGCATGAATCAATGAAGACTGCCTTGAAGTAAAATCGATAATAATTCTTTTCTTTATAGACGACGTAAAATGGAGGGCTTCTTTCAAGGTAATAAATTTGCCGAAAGAGGTTTTCTTATCTTCTACATCTTTAATATTTATCGGTTTTTTAGTTATATTTTCTAAATAATTAATATCAACGCTTCCGATAATTATAAGTTCTTGATATTGAACTTCTTCAATCAGAGAAATTATGGATTGCCCCATTTTACCGCTGCCGCCGCATACTATTACTGCTGTTTTATCCATTTATTTTAACCTTTTAAAAAATTAATTTAAAAAATAGTTTACGATAATATCCGTTTAGATTATTCCATAATCCTTTAAAGCCTGATTTATCTTCTCAATCGTTGAACCTGCCGCATCCGATAAAGGCAATCTTATTTCATTCTCAATAAACCCCATAATATTTAAGGCTTTTTTTACGGGAATAGGATTAGTTTCTATGAACATAGCACGTATTAAAGGCAATAATTTAAAGTTTAATTTTCTTGCGCTTTTATAATCGCCCTTAAAGCAATAGTCTGCCATAAGCGACATATCTTTCGGAGCAACATTTGAAACGGTAGATATTACGCCGTGTCCGCCTATTGCAATTATAGGCAGCGTCATTGCATCATCACCCGACAGCAAATAAAAATCTTCAGGCGCGCTTCTTAAAATTGCCGTAACCTGCTCAATTGAGCCGCTTGCTTCTTTAATTCCTTTAATGTTGTCAATCTTAGCAAGCATTAGAACCGTCTCAGGTAAAATATTAACCGCGGTTCTTGTCGGAACATTATATAAAATTATAGGCAATTTTGCATTTTCGGATATCTTCTTAAAATGAAGATAAAGACCTTCCTGCGTCGGCTTATTATAATATGGGGTAATTTGTAAATGCCCGTCTATATTAAGTTTTTCAGCTTCTTTTACAAGTTCAACCGCTTCATTTGTGTTATTAGACCCTGTTCCTGCAACAACCTTGACCCGTCCTGAAGCAAATTTTGCCGCCAGCTCAATAACTCTAATATGCTCTTCAAATGAAAGAGTAGCCGATTCCCCCGTACTTCCGCACGCTACAATACCGCTCACTCCGTTTTTTATTTGAAATTCAATTAATTTTTCAAGGGAATTTTCATCTATTTTATTTGACTTAAAAGGTGTGACGATAGCCGTATAAACTCCTTTAAACATCTCTTTTCTCCCGATAATTAATTAATTTGGCAATAAAACAATAATTAAAACAATAACAATATGCATAAACTACGATAACTATGATTTTATTAATACTATTCATAATTTTAAGTCAGGAATGTTTTCTTTTTCTATTAAATCCTCATATGTTTCACGTTTTCTTATTATATAATATTTATCGCCGTCAACCAAAATTTCCGCCGCTCTCGGACGCGAATTATAATTTGAAGACATAGAAAATCCATATGCCCCCGCGCTGAGAACCGCTAAAAAATCGCCTTCGTCAATAGAATGAAAAGTCCTTTCTTTTCCAAGAAAATCTGCGGATTCGCATATAGGACCGACAACATCGGCTTTTACTCTGGAACCTGTTTTTTTAATTACAGGGATAATTTCATGGTAAGCTTCATACAGAGCAGGACGTATCAGGTCATTCATTCCGCCGTCCACTATGATAAAATTTTTATGTCCGGTGCTTTTATTGTATATGACTTTTGTTATAAATGCTCCGCTGTTGCCTATAATAACCCTGCCGGGTTCAAAAATCACCTTGCCTTTGTAGCCTTCAAGAATATCTTTAATAGAATTCATATATGTAGAAGGGTGAGGGGGCATTTCATTTTCATAAGTTATACCGAGACCTCCGCCAAGATCTACATATTGTATATTAAAACCTTTTTTATTTAGTTTCAGCAGCAAATCTTTAATAATTTTTACCGCATCATCAAAAGGAGCAACTTCGGTTAACTGAGAGCCTATGTGGCAATCAAGACCGACGGCTTCAATATTGTTTAATTTTTTAGCTTCTTCATAGCTTTCTAATGCATGCTTAATATTAATACCGAATTTATTTTTCTTCATTCCTGTAGATATATAAGGATGCGTTTTAGGATCTACATCCGGATTGACTCTAAAAGAAATTCTTGCTTTTTCCCCCATATTCTCTGCAATTTTATTTATAAGATACAGCTCGGACATAGATTCAATATTAAACATTAAAATATCGGAATTTAATGCGAATTCTATTTCACCGGCTGTTTTGCCTACGCCTGAATAAACAACTTTAGACGTATCAACGCCTGCTTTTATTGCTCTGAATAATTCTCCTCCCGATACAATATCAGCTCCCCAGCCTAATTTAAACAAAACATTTAAAATTGCTATATTAGAATTAGCTTTAACGCTAAAACACACAATAGAATCCATAACTTTTGAACTTTCATTGAAAGCTTTAAAATGTCTTTTAATAGTAGCTAATGAATATAAGTAAAAAGGCGTCCCTACTTCTTCCGCATTTTTTTTTACAGGAATGGATTCGCAATAAAGCTCGTTGTCTCTAAAAATAAAATCGTTCATATCAAGCAATTCCTTTTTTTCGCGTATGGCGATGATTAATTAATAGTTAAATAACGATCTAATAACTTATAAACTCAATAACTTAAATAATAATTTAAAAACATTAATTACAATTTTCTTTCTGTTCAATAATATTATATAAATATTCTATTATATGTAAGTGATTATTAATTAATTAATTAAGTAATTACAATTTTCTTTCTACAACATAATTTGCAAGTTCTATTAAGCTTTCTTTTATTATTGAATTTTCAAATTTTCGCAAATTATATTTTGCTTTTTCTATTGATTGATTAGCCTTTTCGATAGTATATTCAATAGAATTATATTTGTTTATAAGTTTTAAAACATTATTTAAATCGTTTTTCGTAATCTTTTTTTTGAATATTATCTCTTTAAAATCTTCTTTTTCTTGGTCGGTGCATCTTTCAAGAGTATGAATAACGGGTAATGTAATTTTCCCTTCTTTTAAATCGTTTCCTATAAATTTTCCAAATTCTTTATTTTTCGAAGTATAGTCTAAAGTATCGTCCATTAACTGAAAAGCTATGCCTATATTTAAACCGTACTCATAAAGATTTTGTTCATATTCCGATTCCGCGCCTTTGCCTGATATAATAGCTCCTGCCTGTGAAGCGCATGCAAAAAGAACGGCTGTTTTTTTAATAATTATATCTAAATATTCGTCTTCGGCAGTATTAATATCTGCTGTTTTAACTAATTCTTTAACTTCGCCTTCAGCCATCAGTGTCGTAGCATCTGCATAAGCCGATATTATTTTTAGATTATTTATTTTTGAAAGTATCTCAAAAGATTTGGCAAATAAATAATCCCCTACTAAAACTGATGCTTCACTGCCAAATACTATATTGGCTGAACTCTGTCCTCTTCTTAAAAGAGCGCTGTCCACAACATCGTCGTGAAGAAGCGTTGCAGTATGGATAAATTCTATAACCGTAGCAAGCAATATATGGTCTTCGCCCGTATATCCGCATAGTTTTGCGCAAAGCAAAACTAATGAAGGTCTTATTCTTTTACCTCCGCTTGATATAACGTATTTTGCGACTTTATTAATTAAAGGGGTTTCAGACATTAAATAAATATCAAATTGTTTTTCTACTTTATTTAAATCATCTTCTATAAAATTGATATCAAACAAATTAGCCCGTCGGTTTAAATCTATAAAAGTTAAATCAAGAAGTTAAATATACAAAAATCTATAAATTCAAACTTAAACGCCTCCATAATTAATTAAAAGTTAAATTCTTATTATTTTATTTTACTTAAATTAAATATTCAATGATTTTTTTTAACTTAGAAACAGGATGAAAATTAATATCTTTTATTACTTTAACCTCTTTAATATTTACATCGGGTAAAATAACATCGGTAAATCCTAAATTTTTGGCTTCTCTGACTCTTGAAGAAGGATTATTCACGCCTCTGATTTCTCCCGTAAGACCTATTTCTCCAAAAGCAATAAAGTTTGAAGGAAGAGGTTTCTCGTTATAGCTTGAAAGAATAGCAAGCGCAAGCGGCAAATCTATTGAAGGCTCCTGTATGCTCAAACCGCCTGCAATTTTAATATATATCTCTTTTGAGGACAATTTAATACCTTCTTTTTTTTCTAAAACAGCCGCAATAATAGACACTCTCCCGCCGTCAATCCCGAGACAAACCCTTTTAGGCACAGGCATATAAGAATGGACTATAAGAGCCTGCACTTCTACAAGCAATGACCTGCTCCCTTCAAGACATGCAGAAATAACGGAACCGGCTGAACCTTCCTGCCTTTGATTAATAAAATATCCCGATGGGTTTTTTACTCCTGAAAGCCCGCTTTCGGTCATTTCAAAAATTCCAATTTCATTTGTAGAACCGAATCTGTTTTTGTAACATCTTAGCACGCGGTAAGAATCGCTCTTATTTGAATCAAAATATAAAACAGTATCCACTATATGCTCTAATGTTTTAGGACCTGCAAACAAACCTTCTTTAGTTACATGCCCCACCAAAAAAACACCGCATCCTTTTTCAAGACATGCAGTTATAATTTCATGGGAAATTTGCCTCAGAGAATTTGGACTTCCGTATGCTTTATCAGATTCAGGGGAAGTAACTCTCTGAATTGAATCAATAATAATAAAATCATAATCGTTATTGTTGATAATATATAAAATCTCGCCTATTTCATTAATAGCAAGCAAAAACATATTAGGCGAAACGGTTTTTAATCTTTTAGCTCTTGAAAGAAGCTGACTTATGGATTCTTCCGTCGAAATATATAAAATTTTAAGACCTGATTGCGCCAATTGGCTTGATACTTGAAGCATCAATGTCGATTTGCCGATACCCGGCTCGCCTCCTATCAATATGCTTTGAGCCTCTATAACGCCGGATCCTATTGCAAGATCAAATTCTTTAATCCCCGTAGATATTCTTTTATGCAGCTCCTGAAGAGGAGCGGACTCGGCAGAGACCGCAACGGCTGCCGGCGCTTTTTCATATCCGTATTTAGTTTTCTTCTCTGAGGAAATTTGTCCGACAACCTCTGCCATAGTATTAAAACTATGGCATTCGGAGCATTTACCTACCCATCTTATTGATTGAGCGCCGCAAACAGAACATTGATACATTAAATTAATTATTTAGATTTTATTTAAATTATTTAAGTTATATTCTTAAGATAATTTATATTTATTTCTAATATATTTTTAATTTGATTATTTATTATTTATTATTTATTATTTATTATTTATTATTTAAATTATACTTATAATTTTATTATTTATTATTAAGTTATATTTGTATTTTATTTTAAATTTTTTAGTTTTTATTTTCTGCATTGCTAATCATTTTTAATAATTTATCGCTTTCTTCATCCTCTTCGTCAAATTTTGTCTCAAGAAATAATTTAACTTCTTTTTCGTAACCTCTTGTATTTGTATCTGCCGTAATACTATTATTTTTAACAATCAAAACATTGGCGTTGAATTGTCTTCTTGAATTTACGATATAGTCTTCGTTTACGGCAAAAATAGCTCTTACATTTTTATATTTATTAAATAAAACATTCATTATCTCATAGTTTTCATTTAATAGCGCTATTCCATATTCAAGTTTTCCGACGGATATTGCTTCAGCCATTTTATCCGCCATTTTTAAAATATCTTTATGCTGGTCTATTCTTGAAGGACCTAAATCATAGAGACTGGTCCACTGAGTATCAAGAAATATTCCTATTTTTTCTTTAAAGAAAAAGCTGTCTTTGTCGGAAAATATCCCGACTTTAAGAGCTTTTTTTTTATCTCTTTCTTCAATATTGACAAAATCCTTAAGATGCATTTGGGAAGCCATTTTAAATAAACCTCCTTATTGTTAATAATAATAATAAAAAATTACTAATTTATTTTGCAATAATGGGTAATTTTATTATGCAATACACAATTAGTTCAATTCAATTAAACATTTGATATATTATTTTATTATATACTAAAATTTACGCTAAAGATATATTAAATATGCGTATTAATCAAGCGATATAAAATTTTAAATTAACATCAAGAGTATACAAATACCGTATGAAATGCATATAGCTATTTTTTATAAACGGATAAAAATGTAATTGCCATAGCATAAATAGATATTATCGTTCACGAATACCTGAATGTTTTTTTGCAAGCGCCGTCGGCAATTTTGGGTAATTATTTACTTAAAGAATATAATTATCGTTAATATCAGCGCTCATAATTAATTTAAACAATATTTTATAAATTCTATAACCGGATTAAATATGCAATATATAATAATACTATTATTATTATATATTTATTGTTATGCTCGTTATGCCGAGTGGTAATCGTTAAAGGAAGGCCATGATTTTTTTACTATATCGTCAAGTTCATCTGCGCTGAATTCTTCATATCTTTTTGTATAAAAATTATTTCTTTTTGCTTTAGCTTTAGATAACGGTTTGTAAAAAATAGAAAACAGTTCTTCTTTATAATCTTCCAATAAATTACTTCCTGTTTTTAAACTTTCATATACAAAGTCTCCAAGAAGAATTCCCGAAATGACGGCGCTTAAATTGCCCGCTCCTGTTATAGGGTGCGTAAGACCCGCAGCATCGCCGCAATACGCAATATTTCCGCATACAGCGTCATTTAAAGCAGAAATAGGCACTAATCCCGATGTTTTAGATATTGTTTTTCCGCTTATTATACCTTTATTTTTAATTTCATTCAAAAAAATATCAAAAGCTTTTCTTAAGTTAATATTATTATTAATATTTTTTTCTATGCCTATTCCTACATTTGCAAAATTAAGCTTGGGGAAAACCCAGCCGTATCCGTAAGGAATGTAATTTCTAAAATATATCAGCGCAGAATTTAAACGTTTTAAGAGGTCGGTTTTAATCTGAATACCGTATATATAACTTTTGTTGCGTATTAATTTATGTTTATCTTTAAAATCTATAAAATCTTTTGCTCCCGATGCCAGCACCAAATACTTATAATTTATTTCTATTCTATTATTATTATCAGTCTTGGTCTCATCAGTCTTGGTCTCATCAGTCTTGGTCCTGACAATTAATTTATTTTCGGATTCTATTACCGTCTCCGCAAAAGTATCCGTAAGCAATTTAGTTCCTTTGCCTGCTGCAAGTTCGGCAATATAATAATCAAAAATATCTCTGTTTAGTATATACCCTTTGCCGTCAAATTTATAATTTTCTTTTGCAGTATCAACTTCCATATATTCAACATTCTGACAAATAGCTTCCGGCTTATAGGTTAAATCAATATACTGGTTAATATTAAGAGGGATAAATTCGGCGCATTGAACAGGCGTTCCGGGTTTTTCCTTTCTTTCTATAAGTATATTGCCGATACCCCGCTTTGATAATTCATAAGCGCAAGAACTTCCTGCAGGACCGGCGCCTATAATAACAACATCTATTTTCATATTTATTTATTTATTTTAATAAAAAAATCACCATAATTTAATTAAAATTTATCAATTTTATTGTTATATAAATTTATTATCAATTCAATCTAAACCAAAAATTCTGTATAAAATTATTCTATTATTATTAGTATCTGCTACTGCAAGATATTTTCCGTTTTTAGATATTGAAATGTTTGATTCATCATTAAAGTTTCTGCCTCCAATACCCGGAGTCCCAAAATTATATGATTTGATAACATTAAATCCTTTTGAAAGCTTAAAAATCGTTATTATGCTTCTTCCGTAATTTGCAACAAATAAATAACCGCCTTTGTAAACAATGCCGACGGGTTCAAAAAGTTTATGTCCATTTTCGCCTTTTGTCCCTATAGTGCCGATCAAATTAAATTCTTTATCAAATACCAATATCTTTGAAAGTTTATAATCTGAAATATAAATATATTTTTTAGAAAATGCAATGCTTACAGGTTTTTTTAAAATATTATGTTGAAGTTTATTTTTTGGGTCTTTTTTTTCATAAAATTGACCTGTTTTGAAATAAATTAAGATATCATTAGCTCCTGAATTAGCAACATAAATCTTGCCGTTTGCAAAACCGATATATGTAGGCTCAACAAGCATTTTTTTAGCATTTTTAGATTTGCCGAATTCTTTTATAAATTTCCCTTGGGGCGTAAAAACTTGAATTCTTGAATTGCCTGAATCTACAATATAAATCTCCGGATTTCCTTTATTAGAATTATATACGGCGCCGTAAAGAGGTACCATAAATTCGCCTGTCGCGCCTCCCTGTAATCCCCATTGTCTAATATATTTTCCCAGAATATTAAACTTCAAAATTCTTGAATTTCCCGAATCTACAATATAAATAATTTTATTTCCCTGAAAAAATACATCGGCAGGCCCTTTTAAACCGTATTTAGTCCCGATTACCTTAATTAATTTTATTGAGAATGTAACTTTTTGGAAGTTTTTAATAAATCTCTTTTGAAAAATAAGAATCGCAAGAATAATGATTATGACGAGACTTAAAATAAAACCTGTTTTACTTATTTTTTCTTTAAATGTCATGAACGTTCCTCTATATTAATTAATACGTATAGTGAGAAAATTTGAAAAAGCAGATTTAATGCCAAAATAATTTTTGCTTTTAATACATAACATAAAATAATAACCTTTTTTTAATGCGGATTTATCTATTTTATAAAAAAATAAGTCTCCGCCTTTTTTTTTGTTTAGTCTAAATTTATCCGCAAATTTCAAATTTTGGATTGAAACAAGTTTTGATTGAGAACACGATAGATTTTTTTTCGTTTTATTTTTAAATCTTTTTTCATATATTAAAAATTCTTTAATATCTTCAGGATTAAATTGATATTTGTAAATAACAACAAGGCTATCTGTATTTTTTTTGATTGAAATTACATTCGGAGCTGGAGGCGGCGGAATAGTAGGAGCCTGCGGATATCCTGTTTTTGCACATCCAGATAAAATTAAAGCAGAGAAAAAAATAAACAGAATTAATAAAAAAAATAAAATTAAATCATTTTTCTTAACAATATTAATCAATAACATACATAAAATTTATTTAAATTATTTAAGTTAATTTAGTTAAGTTATTTAGTTAAGTTAGCCAAATTATTTAGTAATCTTAAGTGATTTTAGTATTTAAACTATTTTTAATTTATTTTGCAAAAAACATTTTATTATTTTCGTCTTGTTTAATCTCATCATTATAATCATTTATCATCTTTTCAATACTGTTCAATGATGTGCTGCCGTAAGTTTTTTTAGAGTTTATAGAATGTTTGGCGTCAAATAAATCATAAATATCATTTTCAAAAAGATTGGAGAATTTTTTGTAATCATTAATTTTAATTTTTGATAATTTTTTATTTTTATCTTTAGAATAGCTTACGATATTGCCGATTATTTCATGAGATTTTCTAAATGGCAGCCCTTTATCAACAAGATAGGTAGCCATATCGGTTGCATATATTGCGTCATCGTCTAATTGCAAAATCATATTATTCTTTTTGAATTCAATTGTTTTAATTATATCCTTAAATATTACTAAAGATTTATAAACAGTTTCCGAGTTATCCATAACGGGCTTTTTATCCTCCTGCATATCTCTATTGTATGCGAGAGGCAAAGACTTCATCATAATAAAAAGGGATATTAAACCTGATATTACCGAACCTGTTTTTCCTCTTATAAGCTCTAAAACATCCGGATTTTTCTTTTGCGGCATTATGCTTGACCCTGTTGTAAACTCATCTTTAATATCCACAAAATCAAACTCTTGGGAATTCCATAATATTAATTCCTCACAAAATCTGGATAAATGGAGAGCTATCATCGACAAAGCAAAATTAAATTCAATAGCAAAATCTCTATCGGAAACAGAATCTATGCTGTTTCGAGATATCTTTCTAAAACCCAATATTTTAGCCTCTAATTCTCTGTCTATATTAAAATCGGCTCCGGCAAGAGCGCCGCTTCCGAGTGTTAACCAGTCTGCCGAAATATAAGCATTATCTAATTTAATAAAATCTCTTGTAAACATTTCATAATAAGCTAACAGGTGGTGAGCTAATGAAACAGGCTGGGCATGCTGTAAATGCGTATATCCCGGTAAAAAAGTTTCAATATTGTCTTGCGCTTTTTTTACAAGTTCGCTTCTCAAACCGATTAGTGCTTTTCCTATTATTTTTATTTCATTTTTAACATATAACCTGAAATCTACTGAAACCTGATCGTTTCTTGACCTGCCGGTATGCAATTTTTCGCCTGCTGCGCCGATAAGTTCAATAAGTCTTTTTTCAATATTAATATGAATATCTTCATATCTTTTATCAAAATTAAATTTATTTGATTTTAATTCTTTGCTTATAATAAAAAAACCCTCTTTTATTTTATCTTTTTCATTTTCTTTGATAAGTCCTGCTTTAAATAGTGCTTCAAGATGGGCTAAACTGCCTTCGATATCAAATTCCGCAAATTTTTTATCTATATCTAAAGAAGCGGTAAAATCAGCTGTTAAATCCGATATGTCTTCTTTAAATCTGCCGCGGACAAAATTTTCTTTATTATTCTTTTCGTTTTCTTTATTTATTTTTTTTAAGGGCATTATTATTAAATTTTATTATTATATGTTTATTGTAATATTTATTACTATTAATAGTAAATATTTAATTATTATTTTATTTTCTCAATTTGAATCTTAACGCTTTTAAATTAATAAAACCGGTTGCATCCTGTTGAGAATACGCACCTTTATCGTCTTCAAACGTTACAATGGATTCCGAGTATAAGCTTTTATCGGATTTCCTGTATAATATTTTCATATTCCCCTTGTATAATTCTAATCCTATAACTCCGAAAACGTTTTGCTGCGTTGAATCTATCATTGCCTGCAGCGCTTTAAATTCAGGACTGAACCAGTTTCCTTCATAAATAAGTTTTGAATATTTAGACAAAAGACCGTCCTTTAATTCAATTTCTTCGCCTGTCAATGTTATAGCCTCCAGCGCTCTATGGGCAAATTGCAATAAAGTCCCCGCGGGTGTTTCATATATGCCTCTTGATTTCATTCCTGTAATTCTAGTTTCTACTACATCTGCCCTTCCTATAGCGTTTCTTCCTGCAATAATATTCAATTTTTCTATCATATTAAACGGTGTTTCTTGACGTCCGTTTAAATATAGTGGGTTTCCGTTTTCATAAGAAATTTCAACTTGTTCAGGTTTATCCGGAGCATTTGCAGGGGAAACGGTAATTTCAAACATGCTTTCATCAGGCGAATTGTTTAAATCTTCCAGTATGCCTCCTTCATAGCTTATATGAAAAAGATTTCTATCGCTCGAATAAGGTTTCTCTCTGGTAACGGGAACATAAATGCCGTTTTTGCCTGCATAATCTATAAGCTCCGTCCTTGATGATATATCCCATACCCTCCATGGAGCTATGACTTTAATTTTAGGATTAATTGCAGCGTAAGCAAGTTCAAAACGAACCTGATCGTTACCTTTGCCCGTAGCTCCGTGTGCTGCATAGTCTGCTCCTATTTCAGAAGCAAGTTCAATCTGTCTTTTAGCTATCAGAGGTCTTGCAATTGACGTTCCGAGCAAATATATCCCTTCATATAGGGCGTTTCCTCTTAATGCCGGAAAAATATAATTCTGAGCAAACTCTTCTTTCAAATCTTCAATAACGGCATCTACGGCGCCTGTTTTGAATGCTTTTTCTTTAACGGCTTCTAAATCTTCTTTTTGCCCTACGTCGGAACAATAAGCTATAACCTCGGCATTATATGTATTAATAAGCCATTTTAATATAACCGAAGTATCAAGACCTCCCGAATAAGCAAGAACAATTTTTGGTTTTTTTGTATTTTCAGCCATTTTTTATTCCTTATAATAATTAATAATAAGTTAATAATTAAAATAAAAATTAAATATAAAATATAAAATAATATAAAAATTAAAAGTTAAATATAATAAAATATATTACATAAAAAATAAGTATTATAAATATGGAAAATATAAAAATACCATTGTAAATATAAATATTTCGCCAAAATATTATACAAATATTTTTTCCATTATTGCTTTTTGAACATGAAGCCTGTTTTCAGCTTCATCAAAAATATTTTTTGAAAATCTTTCAAATACGGTTTCGGCAATTTCTTCATTTCTGTGAGCAGGCAGACAATGCAGAACAATAACGTCGTCTTTTGCACTGCTTATAACAGATTCGTCAATTATATAAGGTCTCAGTTTATTAATTTTTATTTCGTCATTTTCCTGCCCCATGCTTATAAAAACATCGGTAGTTACAACATCTGCATTTTTGGAAGCTTTTATTGTATCATGGGTTATTTCAAAAAAACCTCCATATTTTTTGGAATTATCTTCAACGACTTGATTCACTTTAAAACCTTCCGGAATTGCAAGAACAAGCTTAAAACCCATAACAGCCTGAAGATTAATCCATGAATTTAACATATTATTCGGATCGCCGAAATAAACTACTTTAAGTTTTTTTATATCTTTTTTTATCTCATAAACGGTAAATAAATCCGCCAAAATCTGCGCAGGATGATACATATCGGTTAAACCGTTTATAACCGGTTTTTCAAAAAAATCGGCGAATTCTTTTATCCTATCCTGTCCGAAAGTTCTAATAACAACTCCGTCTAAATATTTAGCAAGCACTCTCGCCGTATCTTTTATAGGTTCTCCTCTTCCAAGCTGAAGGTCTCGGGAAGACATAAATAAAGGCGATCCTCCGAGTTCAATTATTCCTACCTCAAAAGACACCCTTGTTCTAGTAGATGATTTTTCAAATATCATTCCGATTTTTTTATCTGTAAGAGGTTTTATATGTTTTATATGATTGTTAAGTCTATTTTTTTTAAAATACGACGCTTTTTCAAAAATAGAATAAATCTCTACTTCGTTCAAATCAGATACTGAAAGAAAATTTTTTATTTTATTCATCAAACTTTTAACTTGCGAGTACCGCTAACTTCAGGCATAGAATAAGCAAGTTATCTCCTTTAATAAAGTTTTAAAGTTTCTACCTAAAAGTTTAGTTCTTTATAATTTGTGCTTAAGCTTACATTAATGTTTCCTATTAATTTTTAATCCATATATATATCTATATATCTTACGGGTTATAGCTTTTTTTATTTAAGTAAATTTACTTTAATATTTCCTATTAATTTTTAATAGCTTAAAATTTCGTCTAAGGCACTGCAAATTAAATCAATTTCTTTTTTGCCGATAATCAAAGGAGGGGTTAATCTTAATGTTTTTTCCTGAACCATAGTCGTAAGAAATCCTTTCTCTATTAATTTTATAGCTATATCTTTTGCCTTCATATCATAAAATTCAATTGCGCTAATCAATCCTATAGACCGTATTTCTTTTATTTTATGGGAAAATTTTTCTTTTAATTTGATTAATCTTTCTTTCAAATACAAACCTGCCCCGGCAACATTTTCCAGAAAACCTTTTTTTAAAATTTCATCCATAAAAGCATTTGCCGCAGAACAAACTAACGGTCCGCCGCCAAAAGTAGATGCATGGTTTCCGGGTTCGAATGCATCGGCTGCTTTTTCAGAGGCAAGTATAGCGCCGATAGGCAAACCGCCTGCAAGCGGCTTCGCCAGAGTCATAATGTCCGGTTCTACATCAAAATTCATATATGCAAACAGTTTCCCTGTCCTTCCAAGTCCTACCTGTACTTCGTCAAATATCAGCATCATATTGTTTTTTTCGGTAATTTCCCTGATTCTTTTGATATAATTTTGGGAAGCTATATTGACTCCGCCTTCGCCTTGAACGGGCTCAATCAATATTGCGCAATAATCGTCATTGCCGTCTATAAGGCTTTCTACTTCTTTTATATTGTCATAATCGGCATAATCGAAACCGAGCAAAAGCGGTTCAAAGCCTTTGCGGTATTTTTCCTGTCCTGTTGCCGTTAATGCTCCGAATGTCCTGCCGTGAAATGAATTATTCATAGAAATTATTTTATATCCCCTTTTCGAAACCTTTTTAGAATAAATTCTTGCAAGTTTAATAGCTCCTTCGATACTTTCAGCTCCGCTGTTGCAAAAAAATACTTTGGCAGCAAATGAATTTTCTGCCAATTTTTGCGCCAGCAAAGCTTGCGGTTCGGTATAAAAATAATTTGAAACATGGATCAACTTTTTTAATTGGTTAATAATCGCATTATTAACAGCTTCATTGTTATAACCGAGATTATTTACCGCAATGCCTGAAGCAAAATCAATATAATTTTTTCCTTTTTCATCAAAAAGTTCAATCCCGCTGCCCTTTGTCAATTCAATATCAAATCTTGAATAAGTATTCATTATATATTTAGCAGTAAGTTCTTTTGTATTCATTGCGTTATATTAATCCTCAAATTAATAAATTAATTTAATATTAAATATTTAATAAGATAACAAACAAAATTAAAAGAAATAAATACTATTATATTGTTTCCAAAATTACTGATAGAAATCTTTAAGATAGCTTTAAAATTAAAGGATTAAGTTCTAATTAATATGTATGCATCTTATATTAATATATTTGTTAAAATTACAATAAATAAATAATATTAAGGTATTATCTGAGTTCCGATACCTTTTTTGGTAAATATCTCCAATAAAACTGCATGGGAAATAGAACCGTTAATTATATGAACTTTTTTAACTCCATTTTTTACTGCATTTATGCAGGAATTTATCTTAGGTATCATTCCTCCGTATATTATCCCGTCTTTTAGCATTTTTTCAATATCTACTTCTTTGGCAGATTCTATAAGCTGTCCTTCGCCGTTTAAAAGCCCGTCCTGATCCGAAAGCATAATTAGTTTTTCGGCTCTAAGTTCGGAAGCGATAGCTGAAGCGGCTAAGTCCGCGTTTATATTCAATGTAATACCCGAATCATCCATACTGACCGGAGCGATAACAGGGATAAAAGATTTATCTAATGTTTCTAATATTTCTTTGTTTATTTTTTTTACAGTTCCTACGCTTCCTAAATCAACATCATCATTTTTTATTCTTTCCGCAATTATCAAGTTTCCGTCTTTACCTGATATACCGCAGGCTTTGCCTCCAAATTTGCCGATTAAAGCAACAAGGTCTTTATTAATCTTACCGGATAAAACCATTTCTACAACTTCCATAGTTCCCGCATCGGTTAAACGAAATCCATTGTGATAATTGCTTTTTATACCGAGACGGTTTAAAAGATTGTCAATATCTTTGCCTCCCCCATGTACGACAATGATATTAATTCCTACTAATTTTAATAATATTATGTCCATTACAAAATTTTTTTTAAGTTCATCGGAAGACGCTATAGAACCGCCGAACTTGATTACAAATGTTTTTGAATAAAACTCCTGAATATAAGGCAAAGCTTCAAGGAGGGTTTTAGCTTTTTTTATGTACTCTTCCATAATTATTATTTTAAATATTGACTCAAAATTTTATTCTTTCAACAATTAAATTTTAATTATTAAACTAATTAAATCAAATTAATCTGAACTTAAGGATTTCTAATTACAAAATATATCTTGAAAGGTCTTCATTTTTGACTATATCTTTTAATTTAGAATCAATATATTTAGCATCAATAATAAATTTTTTAGCAGTCTTATACGGCGCATCAAATGATATATCTTCCATTGCTTTTTCCAGTATAGTCTGGAGTCTCCTTGCTCCAATATTTTCAGTTTTAAGATTAACTTCTTCGGCTATTTCGGCAGTACGTTCTATGCCGTCTTCCATAAAAACAAGATTTACTTTTTCAGTTTTTAAAAGTTCATGATATTGTTTTATCAATGCGTTTTTAGGCTCCTTCAATATCCTTACAAAATCATTTTTGCTCAAAGATTCCATTTCAACCCGTATTGGAAATCTTCCCTGCAGTTCCGGTATAAGGTCGGAAGGTTTTGACACATGAAAAGCTCCTGCCGCAATAAATAATATGTGGTCAGTTTTTACTATTCCGTATTTCGTCATTACATTTGAACCTTCTATAATAGGAAGTAAATCTCTTTGAACGCCCTCTCTTGAAATATCAGGTCCGTATGATTTTTCGCGAGAAGCAATTTTATCAATTTCATCTATAAAAACTAACCCTGAATTTTCTAACTTTTCTATCGCATGTTTAATTACTTTATCTGTATCAACTAACCTTTCGCTTTCTTCGCGTATCAGTATTTCATATGCTTCCGAAACTCCGACTTTTTCAAGTTTTTTTTGTTTAGGAAACATACCTGAAAACATTTCTTTTAAATCCTGTCCCATATCGTCAAACCCCGCCTGGCCTGAAAAAATTTCTATGACGGGAAACGATTGTTTATTAGATGACTTAATTTCCATTTCAACCGTTCTGCCGTTAA
Organism: Candidatus Acididesulfobacter sp.; assembly: GCA_027365695.1. Taxonomy (GTDB): domain Bacteria; phylum SZUA-79; class SZUA-79; order Acidulodesulfobacterales; family Acidulodesulfobacteraceae; genus Acididesulfobacter. Next base: position 19,059 of record DAHXMB010000011.1, read on the forward strand.
GCTTTCCTTCTTTAAACATTTTTCTGAACTTTTCTCTTGTATTTACGTAGGTATCGGCAGAAATTTCCCTTACATTTTTCTTAGAAACTTTAGGGGGAGGAGGAACCAATAAATCCAGGAGCATTTCTTCCGCATTTTCTTGAGCTTTTTCAATCACATTATTCATTTCCATAGTTTTTTCGCTCATAATAGAAATTTCTGCCAGATCTCTTATCATTGATTCCACATCTCTGCCCATATACCCTACTTCGGTAAATTTAGAAGCTTCCACCTTGATGAAAGGAGAATCTGAAAGTTTAGCTATTCTTCTTGCTATTTCAGTTTTACCTACTCCCGTAGGCCCTATCAATAAAATATTTTTAGGAGCTATATCTTCCATTATATCTATAGGAACGTTATTTCTTCTAAAGCGGCTTCGCAGCGCTATTGCAACAGCTCTTTTGGCTTTATCCTGACCTATGACGTATTTATTAAGTTCTTTTACTATTTCTTTGGGTGTCAAAAAATCAATTTTATCTGCCATATTAAGTTATTTCCCCTCACTGTTAAATTTTAGTTTATGATAATAAAATTAAAAAATATTTATTACAATATATCATACATTTATACATTTATAATTTACGCTTATTTACACTTAACTTTAGTATTTATTTACTTTTATTTTATTAATTTTAGTTAATTTTATCTATTTTATTTAACTTAATTATTATTTACTTTTAATTAATTTTACTTTAATTACTTTAATTATTTTTATTCATTTATATTTATATTTATATTTATATTTCTTCAACTATAATATTATTGTTGGTATAAATGCATATTCTTGAAGCTGTTTTTATTGAATATTCAGCTATTTCTTTTGCTTCCATTTTTGTATTTTCCATTAAAGCAAGAGCGCACGCTAAAGCATATGGTCCTCCTGAACCGATTGATAAAACATCTTCGTTTTCATCAGGTTCTATAACATCTCCCGCTCCTGAAATTAAAAATAAATCCTTAGCATCGGCAATTATCAGCATAGCTTCAAGCCTGCGCAAAATTTTATCGGTTCTCCAATCTTTTGCAAGCTCTACGCCGGCTCTTCTTACATTGCCGTTAAACTTTGAAAGTTTTTCTTCCAATTTTTCAACAAGAGTAAAGGCATCGGCTGTTGCGCCTGCAAAACCCGATATCACTTTATCGTCATAAAGCCTTCTAACTTTTTTTGCGGTATTTTTCATAACGGTATTTCCTAATGTAACCTGTCCGTCTCCCGCAATGGCGATACGACCGTTTCTTCTAACGCCGATTATAGTAGTACCGAGAAGCTTAGCGTCTCCATTATCATAGCTATGATTACCCATATTTTATCTTTTCTCCTTATCAATAAACTAATTTTTTAATTAATTTATGTATATATATAATAGTTTTTAATTTTAATAATTTAATAAATTTTTTATTTATCATTGAATTACATAACATAAATATATACCGCAATATATACCGCTAAAAAAGTATTATAATTCCTAAGTTTTTATAATTATATAATAAATATATGTTATGTATTAATTTTTTATTTCAATGATTTAATAAATTCATTTATTATTTATTATTTACTTAGAATGCGGATGAGCTTGTTTATAAACATCAAGCAGCTTTTTTAAACTTAAATGCGTATATTTTTCAGTTGTTGAAAGATTTGAATGCCCGAGCATATCCTGAATTGACCGCAAATCTGCGCCGTTGTCAAGCAAATGCGTAGCAAAAGAATGTCTCAGGCTGTGCGGCGATATATTTTTGTACTGACCCGTGATTATCATTGATTCATGAACTATCCTGTGTGCAGTTCTGCGAGTCAAATAATTTCCTTTTCTATTAATAATTAAAAATTCATTTTTAAAATTTAAATTAGTCTTAGCAATGTAATCTTTCCATTTTTTAATCTTATCAATCGTTTGAAAAGTTAAAGGTATTATTCTTTCCTTAGAACCCTTGCCTAAGACTTTGACATAGCCTTCTTTCAGTTCTATGTCTTTATATTTTACGGATATAATTTCGCTGACTCTTAAGCCGCTTCCATAGAGAAATTCTAAAATTAAATCATTTCTTAAAATTTCAAATTCATATTTTATGCCTTTTTTTTGCAAAGATAAAAAATAGTAATTATTTAAAAGAAATTCTGCTTCATTTATGGTTAAAAAAAACGGCAATTTCTTTTCTATCTTTGGCAATTCTAAAAGAAATACAGGATTTTGGCTAATAATATGTCTTTTTTCAAGAAAATTAAAATAAGATTTTATAGATTCTATTTTTCTGGCAAGGCTTGTTTTTTTAATTTTATCATATTCTTTGCTTAAAAATCCTCTAATGTCTATTTCGGCAATTTCTGAAACATTATTAATTTTTAGAATATTTCTTAAGTATACAAATAATTCTTTTACATCTGAGGAATACGCTATAACCGTATTTATGGAGTAATTTTTATCAAGTTTTAGATAGTTTTTAAAATCCTCAATATATTTTGGCTGATTTTCCATAATTACATATACATATATAATATATAAAAATAATTAACGAGTAGAATAATATAATTTTTGCTCTATCTATAATTAATTATTAATGTAAACAAATTAAAAAGTTTAAATTAAGATTATATCACAAATAATAATTATATTATATAATTTTTTAAATGCATCAAAAATTAATGGTATAATATAAAGGAAAAAATAATAAAACAAAATCAAGCAAAGGAAGATATTATGGAATTTTCCGTTTCTGCCGAAAAATATTTTGATTCAAGATTTGACAATCAGGAAAAATATATTATAGCAAGATTTGAAAAAATAGATATTAAATTCGATAGTTTAAATTTTAAATTTGAAACTTCAGATATCTTTAGATATAAAGATTGATGCATTAGATGAGAAAGTTAGCTCTTTAGATGAAAAATTTGGAAAAATGTTTGATATTTTAGATCGTAAAATTAATTTCAATACTAAATTAACATTAGGATTTTTAAGTACTATGCTTGCAATTATTATCGCCATTCATTTTATAAAATGACGAGTTTTTGCCTTAACTTATCGTATAATAATAACCGCAGGTTTGAAATTATATAAAATATTTTAAAAAATTTACTAAAAAATAATTCTATACGCAAGAACGAACGAGCCAAATAATACGCAGTAAAATGCAAACGGATAAAGAGCATTTACCTCATATTTATGAAAATATTTCATTAAAAACCATATACTGAAATAAGCGGCAATCCCCGCTGCAATACCGCTTATGATAGAAACGGCATCAAAGTTAATAATATGAAGCTTTATCATTTTAGGCACTTCCAAGAGTCCGGCTGCCAATATAATAGGGGTAGCCAAAAGAAAGGAAAATTTTGCTGCCGCTTCATGTTTAAATCCAAGATATAAAGCGGCAACCATAGTTATTGCCGAGCGCGATATGCCCGGAATCAAAGCAAAAGATTGAAAAAAACCGATTATCAGCGCTGCTAATATTGTCATATCTGCTATCTTAGATATACCCTGTTTTCTTCTTCTTTGTTCGCCAAGATACAGAATAATGCCGTTTATTATTAGAAAAAAAGCTGCTATATCGGTAAAACCAAATAACTTTTTAAGCTTATGAACAAAAATTAATCCTATAAGACCTGCGGGAATTGTAGCCAAAGCTAACAAATATAGCGTTTTAGAATCTTCATTTATGTTAAGATTTCCTTTAGCAACTCCTTTAAAAAACCCTTTAAACAAATTAATCCAATCTTTATAAAAATATATAATAAGAGCTATGGCAGTGCCGAGATGAAGCACGACAAGAAAAGGCAAAAAACCTTCAGACTGCCTGTTTATATGCCACCCTAAAAGGGAAGGTATTATTACCCCGTGAGCTAAACTTGATATAGGAAAAAGTTCGCTTATACCTTGAATTATAGCTAAAATTATGCCATGCAGCATTGAAATATTTATCATTATTAATACATAATCCCCTTAATTAATTTTTTGCGCTTTTTTGCGTATTAAATTTAAAATTAATAAAATTATACAATTTTTTAAAATATTATGATATATATAATAAATAAATTTTGATTTTTGTTTTTTATGAAAATACTATTGAATGTTTGCTGAAGATATTATATAAAATTATATATGCAATGCCAAGTTAAATCTCAAATAACCTAAATAACCTGATAAATATTATATAGCATATAATATAACAAGCATCGCTGCATAGATATAATACTAATACAATAGATATACAACAATATAGATATAATTAATAGAGTGGCATAAAAAATAAATATAAAATTAAAAAATTCATAAAATTGTTTATTAAAAATTTAACTATTTTATTTTACTGGAGGGGAAATGTTTAAAAAAATTTTATGTCCGGTTGATTTTAGCGAAACTTCAATTAATGCTTCTAATAAAGCTATTGAATTTGCGGAACAATTGAAATCCGCAATTATTTTTATTCATATTATAGATATAAATCTTATGCAAAGTGCCGGTGATTTATCTTTTGGATCAATTGATATGTATGAAACATTAGCTGAGGAAGAAAAAGGACTATTAAAAAAGTTAGAACAGCTTGCAATATCTAAAGGAATAGTGGTCAAAACTATTTTAACCCACGGAATACCACATGAAATTATACATGAAACGGCAAAAAATGAAATTTGTGAATTAATAGTGATGGGCACACATGGCAGAACAGGTCTGTCAAGAGTATTATTAGGCTCGGTAGCAGAATCTATAGTCAGGTACACCGATTTGCCGGTATTGTTATTCAGAAAACAGTAAATACATATTCATGACAGGTTACCGGCTGAATTCCCGCGAAAACGGGAATCCAGCCGGTATTGTATTCACTCTTAATGCATTACGGTATATTTAACAATCTCTATCGGTAATTTTGGGGTAAGGTTTTATATTCGGCAAATTATATATTAAAATAAAATATAATCTAAAAACACGTTCTCTATCTGTAAACTATTTCACTCTTTACCCGGTTTTATTATAATTTTAAGAGATTTTTGCGCTTCGGCAGTAAGTTTGAAACCTTGCGATATTTCAGAAAGAGGCAGTATGTCCGTAATCATATCTTTAACGTTTATTCTTTTTGTTCTTATAAGCTCCAGAGCATTTAAATGGTCCATAATAGAGCCTGCATAGGAACTGATTAATCTTACTTCTGTTCTCCAGAATATTTCATTTATTGAAAGAGGTAATTTAGCGCCTTCTCCCGCCGCCGAAAAAAACAGCACGGTTCCTCCTCTTCTGACCGATTTTAATCCCTGTTCTATTGCACTGTCGGCTCCTGCAGAAATTATTACAATATCTGCAAGAAAACCGCCGTTTATGTTTTTAATTGTTTCAGGCACATTTTCTTTAGCATTTATTGCATAATCAGCCCCGAATTTTTCGGCGGCATTAAGCCTAAACCCGTTAATATCCGTCGCTATAATTGTCGTTACGCCTGAAGCTCTTAAAAGATTTATATGTAAAAGTCCTGCAAGTCCGCTTCCTATAACAATAATTGTTTGAGCAGGTTTAACGCCTGCAAGTCTTTGAGCTCTGACGCAACAGGCTAACGGTTCTACAAAAGTGCCTTCTTCAAAACTGACGGAATCCGGCAATAAATAAAGTCCATTTTTAACATTAATTTCCGGCAATCTTAAATATTGCGCAAACCCGCCCGGATCAAAATTTGTCGTCCGTAAAGTATCGCAAACTGTTTGATGACCGCTTAAACAATATTTGCAGGTATTGCATGGGACATGATGAGCGGCAACCACTCTATCGCCGATTTTAAATTTTTCTACATAGTCGCCGATTTTTACAATAGTTCCTGAAACTTCATGTCCTAAAATCAGCGGAACTTTATCCCGCCTGTACCATTCTATAACATCACTGCCGCAAATACCTGCAGCTTCCACTTTAATCAATATTTCATTATCATTTATTTCAGGAGTCGGTTTTTCTATAATTCTTATATCGTTGTTACTGTAATAAAGAGCTTCTTCCATAATTGTTTTATTATATTATATTATATTATTAATATCTTACTTATTCTTTAATTCTTCATAGAAATTTATTTTCCGGATAACCACGCTTATTTACTTACTTATTGTCGTTAACTTATTGCTTTTAAAAGTTTTTTCGGCTTTGTTAATTACAAGCAGGACATCTCTTTTTCTTACTATACCGACATATTTTTCAGTTTTTTCTTCTATAACAAAAAGTTCGTCTGTTTTTTTCCTAAAAAAATTATTCACGACAATATCAAGAGTTTCCGTTATTCTTGTTTTAGGTATTTGTTTAGTTTCCATTATATCTTTAGCTAATCTGACATCATCGGGAGTATTCATCATCATATTTTTTATAGCGTCATATTTTACGAACCCTATGATTTTTCCGCCTATGTCAACAACAGGATGTATGATAAAATTTGAATTAAAAAAAGTAGTAATCATCTCATACAGCGTGGATTCCGGTTTTATCGGTTTAGCAAAATTTTCATCCTTCATAATATCTTTCACGGAGTATTTTTTAAGAGACTCTACAAAATAATCTTTGGAATGGGCAGGCGAATCCATTCTGTTTTTTTTCTGTTTTGAGTATATGCTTCTTTTTCCGCTTACAATAAATGTAATAGCGTTAACAAGCATTAACGGCGGCAAAAGCCCGTAACTCCCCGTCATTTCAGATACCATAAGAAGAGAAGAAATAGGAGTTTTCGCAACGCCGGCAAAAAACCCTCCCATTCCTATAAGAACAAACGGCGCAATATCGGATTGAAGGATAATATGCGGCAAAAGCATATGAAATAAAGCTCCGAAAGCTCCTCCAAACATTCCTCCTATTATAAGAGACGGTGCATAAACGCCTGCCGAACCTCCTGAACTGATAGTAAAAGAAGTCGCTATAATTTTAAAAAAGCCTATCAAAATCAACATTAATATAGTTATCTTTCCAAGAACGGCAAGCTGGAGCCATCCATACCCGACACCCATAATTTCAGGAAGAAAATAAGCTATGCCGCCGACAATCAAACCGCCGACCATAGGTTTAAAATGCGGTTTAATTTTTATTTTTTCAAAAAAACTGTGTACGCCGTAAAAAAATCTAACATAAAAACTTCCTATCAATGCAAGAGCAAAACCCATAATAGCGTAAAAAACTAACGTAATAGGTCTTGTATATGTAAACATCGGAACTAGCACGACGGGCTTAAAACCCGCGTAAAAATATGCATAAATAGAATAGGCAATTATAGAAGAAACAATCGTAAGCATTAGCGCTCCGCTTTCGAAGTCCATATCGGAATACAAAACTTCAACGCCGAACATTGCCCCGGCTAAAGGGGATTTAAATATCGCTCCTATGCCTGCGCCTATACCCGCAACAAGCAACGTTCTTCGCTCAGGAATAGGGAGACCCATAAATGTAGCAAGAACAGAACCAAAACCGGCGCCTATCTGAGCGACAGGACCTTCTCTGCCTCCTGAACCTCCTGAACCTAAAGTAATTGCAGATGCCAATGTTTTAATTATCGGCACTCTGCCTCTTATAAAACCTTCTTTATTATGAAACGCATCTATAGCGGCATCGGTTCCGTGACCTTCCGCCTCAGGAGCGAAAGTATAAACTAAAATACCCGAAAACAACCCGCCTACGGCAGGAATTATCAAAAACAGCCAGTGAACTAAAACAATATGCGGAGGAGCTCCCGTTTGACCCATTAATTCAGGGCGGGGCGAATAATAGCCTTCAAGAGTATTCTGGAATATAAATCTGAATAATCTTATAAGAGCGTTGAAAATAATTGCTCCGACGCCGGCAACAATACCTATTGAGAGTCCGAAAAAAATCCATCGGGAAAAGTACATGAATCTGTTATCCTGAAACTTTATCATGTATCTTTTTATATTAATTAAAGGTCTTTTTAAATTCTTTCTAAATTTGCTTTTTATTTTATTAGCCATATCAAATTTTTAATAATGCCCTTAAATATTTTATTTATATTATACATATTCGTTTACCGATTGTAAAGAAGTATCAGATAAATTATAGTCCTTACTGCAAATTAAATAACTTATTTATCAACGGCATTACATTGCTAAATTAAGAACAAGCAGCGATAACTTTTGAACACCTGCTATAGATGTCTAAAAGGTACCGCTGCTATATGAAATTTAGCTCCGATACAAAATATGGATTATTTTATCAATTGAATTTTTTTAGAATCGGTACTTTTATAAGATCTAATAAAACCATATAAATTAATGTAAAAATTACCAAATATAAAATCAAAACTAACGGAACCGGAGCAATCAGCCATCCATAAATTGCCATTAATGTTGCTAAAATAATGCCTCCAAATTCTGCTACTAAAAGGGTTTTTGACGGCATAGAATGCCATAGATACGATTTCTCGCGAACTAAAAATATATTAGCATGCCCTGAATAAACTAGTCCTAAGAATACAAAGGTTTGCAATACTCCTCCGTGTAAGCCGAGCAACTTCCAGCCCCATAGATATGCTCCAAATATATATATAAGCCAGCCGATCGAAAATGCCAATGAAATTCCCATAAGTTCTTCCATATTCCATTTATTGGGTTTTTTTGAGTATCTGACATTATCTGTTGACAAAGACATTGTTACAAAGTCATTTGTAAAGATAAGCAAAAGAATTTGAAGCGGAGTAACGACAAACTTATCAAATATTAAAAACCCGAGGGCTAAAAATAACGCTACCTGTAAAGTCTTTACTATCTTGTTAGATATATAAGAAAATAGCCTCTGGTAAACACGCCTTCCCGTTTCAACGGCGTTTATCATTCCGGATAATCCAGGGTTTGTAAGAACGAGGCTTGCTGCGGCTTTTGCCACATCGGTGGCGCTTGACACCGCAATGCCGACCTGCGCCTGTTTTAGCGCCGGAGCGTCATTTACTCCATCCCCGGTCATACCTATAATCTCCTTTCCTCCCTTTTGCAAAGCCTGGACAAGATTATATTTATCCTCGGGGAAAATACCGGCGTATACGCCACAGTTCAACACTTCGGGTTTTAATTCGACTTTACCTTCTTTTTTTAAACTGTTGTAATCGCAAACTTCCCCGTTTATACCCAATTTTTCGGCTATGTTAATTGCCGTTGCCGAGTTATCGCCGGTTAACCCAACTTCACCACTAAAGTCCAAAAACCCTTGATATTCCTATATCTCATTTTTTCTATGGGGACTACACGATATTTTGCAATAAAAATTTGAAATAAAATTGCAGGAGATGATAATGCCAACGCCGATTTAAAAT
>DAHXMB010000013.1:0-6766 GCA_027365695.1 Candidatus Acididesulfobacter sp.
TAAATTGAAATTTAAAATTTTGTTATAAGAATTCGGAGGCTTATCGTATCTATGAGCGGGGATAATAATAACACCAAAAATAATATTGATGCCGTCAATATGGAATCAGAAAATAATAAATCTAAATTTACGAAAAAAAATATAATCCTTGCTTCTATAATAGTTTTAATTGCAATTATAGGAGGTATATTTATATTAAAATGGTATTTATATTCATTAAATCATGTATATACGGAAGATGCAGAAGTTGACGGTCATATTTATGCTATAAGTTCTATGGTTCCAGGAAATATACAGTCTATTTATGTTCATAAAAATGAATATTTAAAAAAAGGAGAACTTATAGCCGTTATAAATCAATCCTCTTATTTGCCTGAAATGCTTCAAGCAAAAGCAAATTACGATTTAGCTAAGGAAAAGCTTTTTAATGCGGGGGGTGCCATAGGCAATTTTGCAGGAAATGCTTTTAATAATTATTACTTAGATAAATTTAATTTGAAAAAGACAGCTTCAAGTTTATCTGCAGCTAAATTAACATACGAATTGGACAAAAGAAATTATTCAAGAGGTCTTAAACTTCTAAGTAAAGAATTTATTACCAAGGAGCAGTTTGATACTTTAAAAACATCATATTTAGTTGCGCGGCAGAACTATTTTGTTGCCTTAAACAGTTACAAGGCTGCCAAAAGAAGTTATGTTAATGCTCAATACGCCAAAAGTATCATAACCGCCCAAAAATATACGACTGTTAAACCTTTAGAAGCCGCCATTAAAGTAGCAAAATTGGCTTATGAATCAGCTAAAGCAAATTATTTAAATACATTTATAAAATCCCCAGTTAATGGGGTCGTAAGCGAAAAAATGTCGTATTTAGGCGAGTATATTACTCCAGGAACCCCTATAATTATGATAAATAATCCTAAACAGGTATGGATTACGGCAAACGTTAAAGAAACATTGGTAGCCAACATTAAGAAAGGCGATCCTGCAGTAATTACAGTAGATTCGTTTCCGGGTAGGACATTTAAGGGAACAGTCAATTTTGTCGGTTCGGTTACAACGTCAAAGTTTGCTTTAATACCTACAAATAATCCGAGCGGGACATATACAAAAGTTACGCACAGGCTTCCCGTGAGAATTAAGATTACAAATGATAAAAATCATATTTTAAAACCGGGCATGATGGTTGAAGTTTCTCTTAAAACAACTAAAGCATCTCATCGCCGCGGCTAAACTATTAAATTTTAATAAATAGAAATATAGAGGCATAAATAATGATTAAAAAAGATGCAAACTTTAATAATAATAATGATTTTATTTATAGAAAAAATAATCATAAAAATAAAACAAATATGACAAGAAATTTTGTATTTAATTTTGTTTTTATATTGTTTTTATTTTCTATTTTTTTTGTATTAAATTTATTATATTCTACAAATTCTTCCGCAAAAGATAATATTAAATCAGGAAAATATTTGTTTAATTATTATAGCTGTATAAATTGCCATACTGTTAATGCAAGCGGCGGAACATTAGGTCCAAATCTGAGTCATTACGGCAGATCGGGAAAAAAATTCAGCTGGACTATGAAAGCAATATTAAATCCTGACAGATATTTTAAGCCGGGTTCAAACATTGTTATTGACGGTAAAAAATTTTATGCTATAATGCCTAAATATTCTTATTTAACAGGTAACCAAGTTTATAAAATTGCCGCTTATTTAAAATCGCTAAAATAAATTTATTTTACTTAAATGTTATTATTTGATAAAGAAAAAAATTATGGCAATTTTGTTCGGTCAGCCGCATTTTCTAATATCATAAAAAGTCTATCTAAACCTGAGCTTTTTTCTAAATGTTGCAATAGCAATGGTCAAATTATCCCAACAAATTCAAGTCAAAAATTTTGTAGCCCCGAAGATTTTAATAATTTCGAGTCTGATACAAAAGCCGAGCAAAACACTCAAAGATTAAATATTGCTTTTATCGGGTTTTACGGTTCTAGAAATTACGGCATGGCTAATTCTGAAAGTGATTACGATTTTTTTATCGTATATTATCCAAGTTTCGGTAATTTTTTCAATCATAAATTTATTAGATATTCCGTTATTAAAGAGAATTACGATTATTTTATTACTCCTTTTCATGAATATATGCATCATGTAATAAACGGAAATATAAAGTTTATTGAACCTTTAATTTGCGGCAGCATTTATTTTCCTGAAGAATTATCTTTCATTTTTGAAAATAATAATACAAACAATACAAATAATATAAATAACGGCAATGTAAAGTTATCTCAAAAATATGAGGAATCTAAAGAATCCGAGAAGCCTCAAAAATCAACAAAGCCTCAACAGTCCGCCAATTTACATTCTAATGATTTTAATATTCAAATTGCATCTAAAAGCCCGCACTTTTTATTATCAAATCTTATAGAAGAAACTAAAAAATTCATTTTATTAAATTATAAGAAAAATTTTGATTCATTTATCGGTCTTGCAAATAACAAAAAATTAAATATCGCTAAAGATAATTATACTTCTAACACGCTAATATATAAAGATATATACGGATACGATATTAAAGAAGCAATAAATGCATTAAGAATTTTATATCTGGCTCAAAATTATTTAATGACGGGTAAAATTGATTTTTTTGTTAAAAATAATGCCATATATATTGAATTTGAAAAAATATATATAAATACTAAAAATAAAATTATTTCAAAGAAAGATATTTTACAATTGATAGATTCAATGATAAAAAATATTAAACATCAAATAGATAAATTTATTAATGATGATAATAATAATGATAAAAAAAAACTTTATTCTATGGGGTCTGAAGCGATAAATCAGAGCAATTATAATTATGACTTAAGAAAAGAAGAACTTGAAGCCGATATTAAAAAAAGCGTTGAAAATATTTGTAAAAATAATCTTTAATAATAATTTTAACTAAAATTAATAATTTCCAAGTTATAAAGAAGAAGACATTTAGTGAATTAGAAGTGGAGGAAAAATTGAGACGACCTTAACTTAGAGTGCAAAAAAATGTTGCAATTCCAAGTACACTAAATTAATATATACGGTATAATATATTTATTCAGTCATAATCATAATATAGTAATATGGATAGATAATAAAATAATAAAATAATAAAAAAATGAAATAATAAAATAATGAAAATTCTACTAATTCAGCCAAACAACAGAAGCGTACTAGGTCTTAACAATATATCGTTAACCGAACCTACCGGTCTTGAAGCAATTGCAGGCAGCCTTCTAAATGATGACCATACGGTAAAAATAGCCGATTTAAGAGCCGTAGATTGCGACCCGGACAAATATTTAGACGATGTAATGAAAGAATTTAAACCAAAAATTATCGGTTTTTCTTGCTCTTTTACTACCGATGTTTATAAAACTATTGAACTTGCAAAAAGAGTTAAAAACGAGTACGGCGTGCGGTATGTTTTTGTAGGCGGGCATCATGTTTCCGTTTATCCATTGGATTTTGACGTTAAAGATATAGATGCAATAGTTGTCGGCGAGGGCGAATACACCATAAGGGAACTTATCAATGCTTTTTCCTCAGGCACGCCACTGTCTGCCATAAAGGGTATCATATACAATGAAAACGGTAAACAGGTAAAAACTTCGTCTCGCGATTTACATAAAAATATAAACGACCTCCCTTTTTTTGCAAGACATCTTACTAACGAATATAGAAAAAAATATTATATCGCTACTAGAACTTCTCTTGCATGTCTTGAAACTGCAAGGGGCTGTCTCTTTAAGTGCGACTTTTGCAGCGTATGGAATTTTTATAGAGGTTCCTACAGGTCTAAATCGCCTGAGAGAGTTATTGCCGAGTTAAAAGAAATAAAAGAAGATTATGTTCTTGTTACCGACGATAATTTTTTCAGCGACATTAAAAGAGCAAAAAAAATCGGAGAGCTTTTAAAAAAAGAGAAAATTCACAAACTTTATACCATTCAGGCTCGAAGCGACACAATAGTTAAATATCCGGAACTAATTTCCCAGTGGAAAGAACTCGGATTGTCGAATATTTTTATAGGATTTGAAAGTGTCGACGACGATAAGCTCAACAGCATTAACAAAAAAAACTCGTCACTAAACAACGAGAAGGCTTATTATATCGCAAAAAACAATAATGTCTCCGTTACCGCTTCTTTTATGGTATCTCCGGACTTCACAAAATTAGATTTTAAAAAACTGATTGATTTCATAAAAAGGCTTAATATAAAGATTCCTATTTTTTCCGTGTTGACCCCCCTTCCAGGAACCCAACTTTATAATAAATTCAAAGATAAATTAATCGTAAATAATTATTCCTACTATGATTTATTGCATCCGGTTTTAGAAACTTTTTTATCACAGAGCGACTTTTTTGAAGAATTTTCAAATCTTTATAAAAACTCTTATAAAAGCCTTAATTTGAGAGCAGATGATATTCTATTTGTCGTAAAATGTATGTTGTTGGGGAAAATGCCCTTAGATCATATATCTAAGCTCAAAAAATCCATAAAATCCCTCTCTACCCCGGAAACATATTTGAATTCTTTTATTTCAGAGACCAAAAACTAAATTTTGCAAATATTTTTTCTATGCTTAATATTTTACATAATAAAATAATGTTTCATATGAAACATTATAAAATTTTATAAATATAATTAAATATAATTAAATGACAGCAGTTAAGATATTATCAAAATTAACATTAGAATAAATTAAAAAATAAATTAAAAATTAATATTGTTTATCATGATATTACATATTACCTAACCCAACTTCACCACTTTTATTATTCTAAAATTATAACTCGTTGATATTATTACATTTTATTTTTTATTTTGCAGTCCCCATAGACATTTTTATTGCCCCCATAAATATAGTAATATCAATATGTTGCTGATAATTATGGTGAAGTTGGGTTAAAAATATTATCTAAAACATATCGGGAAATCAATAATCATGAAAATAAATAAAACAGATAAAAAGTATTTTTGCAATGCTTTTTCAGTAAATATGCTTCAAGTTTTCCCCGCCGAAGTGATAATAAAAGAAATAGACATAAACACTGCAAAAAATCTTATAGAAAGCGGTCAATACGAAAGTACGATAGGACATAAGTCAACCGCAGATTTACTATCAAATGTCTTAGGCATATCAATTAAATCAAACAGGATAACCCTTGTTTTAAGCAAATATGACGAAGTTTTATTAGCGCAATACTATGGACCGAGATTGCCTGAGGCGGTAACCGAATTGCCGGAGGGCAGCAATATACGGTGGTTCATTGTAAATATAATTTAAATATAATTTTAATCATTTAAACTTACGCAAAAAAAATCGCAGCAAAATTAAACGTATTTATCTCAAAATTGCCGATAGAAAATTATTTTCTGATTGTTATTATCAATTATATTATATATTATATAATATAATTGATAATTTTATAAAATGATTATATATAACAAACATATAAAAGAAATCATTTAACATAAATTTTAATTATATCAAACTAATATGAAATATATTCATATTGCAGTTTACCCTGAAGAAAATAAAAATTTTACAATATTGCCTTTCCTCGGTTCAACCATTAGAGGCGCTTTTGGAGTAAGTCTTAAAAACATAGTTTGCATTAATCCTTCGTATGAATGCAAGGACAGTTTCTGTGCCGATAAATGTATTTATTTTAAATTTTTCGAGACGCCGAATAAAACCCCTAATTATCGTTTTGACATAGGACTAAATCAAAAAAATTTTGATTTCGGCATATTTTTGTTTAACGACGGCATATATCATTATCCTTACGTACTTGCCGCAATTCATAAAATGCTTACCGATATAGGCATAGGGTCAACCCGCTGCAAATTTTCAATAAATAAAATAAAAGTTAACGGAATAGATATAATAAAGAGCGGAGATTTTGATATTTCAAAAACAGAACCCTATGAATTTGATTTAATGAACATTGTTTCTGAAAATTATAATATGATGATTGAAATTGACGAATCATTTAAAATATGCGAACATACTACCGGCATTATTGATACTATTGGTGCAATATCAAATAATAAACTTAATAATATATCTGGCGAATCAAATAAAAATAAAAATGATAATAGGCTGCAGAAAAAAGAATATACAAAAATAAAATTAAAATTCTTAACCCCGCTAAGAATTAAACAAAATAATTGCTTAGTCAGAGATATGATTAATTTAGATAAATTATTGCAGGCAATTTATTTTAGAATATGCGAAATTGAAGGGGAAGAAAGACAACATTTAAATTATAAACCCTGTTATAAAATATTATCAAAAAATATTAAATTTGAAGATTATTCAAGGTATTCAAACAGGCAGCATACAAAAATGCTTTTCGGAGGTCTTGTCGGATATATTGAAATAGACGATTTAGACAGCACAAGTTATAATTTATTTAAAATTTTAGAAATAATAGGTATCGGAAAAAGCACGGTTTTCGGCCTGGGTAAAATATATGTTGAATGTTTATAAATTTTAAATAAATAAAATATAAATATTATTTATTATTAATATAATTCTGAATTTTAATATGAATTTATATGATTTATAATAATTAGATAATTAGAATAATATATTTATAAAATTGATAAATATGTATGTGTTATATTTTAATTAAAATTAAATAAATTTTTTATTTATAACTTTATAACTTTAATTTTTTAATTTTAGATTATTTTAAATTAAAAA
>DAHXMB010000015.1:0-7086 GCA_027365695.1 Candidatus Acididesulfobacter sp.
GTAATTAATTAATTAATTATAAATTATAATTTAATTATACAGGATTGACGCAAAATTTTGAACGGTCTCTTTTGAACGGTCTCTTATATAACAATTATTTGATAGTCTTCATTTATTAATTTGCCGATGTCGGGATGTCCGTCATATTCGTTTAAGAATTGGATATGTTTATTAGATAAATCTTCTTTTACCTCTTTTTTTGTTGAACAAAAATCGCAGGCTTTGTATTCAATACCTAACGATTTAACTTCGTTGAGCAAATCATTTAAAAATTTGTACTGGCTATTTTCGTCCGTTATGATTTTCAACCATTTTGTTCCTTCACCGTCAAAAATTAATAAAACATTATTGCCGGCTTCTTTTATTTCTTTGGCGTAAATTAGAGCATGTCTCACTCTTGGGACGCTATCTTGACATTCTGTCCCCTGATGAATTATTATTGCTACTTGTTTCATCTTGCGGTACCTCCTTAGTTAAAGTATTAATTAATTTAACCTTACTAATATTAAATATAATTTATTCATTTGATTTATTATGTATCATAAGTGACATTTTTTGAAACTACTAATTAAATTAATATAAATTTTTTTCATTATCAAAGTTAAAGCTGCAAAAAAAAATTATCTATTAGAAAGAAAAGATTAAAGATTTGATTTACTCTTAACATTTTATTATAATAATAGATATAAGTCTAAGTCTTATTTAAAAATATTCACGCAGCATAACACATAACCGAGTTCTATATATTAATTTCTGTATATTCTGCTTAACACTTAATAGTTAATATTTATATCCGTTTATTTTATTACGTTTTACGTTACTTTATATTATTATATAAAATATGAATATAGTTGCTCAAAGACAAAATTTTTTACGGTTTATTATTTTTATGCTTGCGATTAATTTGTTATTCATCTTATTTCTTTCTGTAAATTCTAATGCCGACAATCTTAACATTAAAAATAATACATTATTAAAAAAGAAAGTTGATTTAGCTATTAAAAACTTAAAAAAAATTATAAAATATAATAAAATTAAAATAAATAAAATAAATAAGGTAATAACGTTAAAAGTTCTTATAAAATTTGCATTAGAAAATCCTAAAATTAAATCCGCATTAAATAAAATTAGAGGATACAAACAAAATATCAAAATTTATAAAAGTTTGCCTGACCCTATATTCGGTTTTACTTATAATAATGCAAACGGATTTAATAATCCGGAAATAGGTACAATTTTAGGAAGCAATTATACTTATTCTTTTAATCAAGAAATTCCTTTTCCCACAAAGTTATTTTTAAAGAGCGGAATCGCTAAAATGCGTTATAAATCTTTAAATGATAATTTTATTGGATTTTCTTTGCTCACTGTATTAAATGCTAAATATTTATATTATGATTTAGCTCTTACCGATAGCGATATTACAATTATTAGATATGATTATTCGCTTTTAAAAATGATTAAAAAGATAGTGCAAGAAAGTTATATCGTTAAAAAAACTAATGCTACCGGTCCTGTAAGGTTAATGCTTGAAATGATAGATATGAAATCTAATTTGATAACTTTAAAAGCAAGAAGAAAAAAATTTTTATTATTTATTTCACTGATAACCGATAAAAAATTTAATTATATAAAAAATAATTTAAAGCCGGCATTTCCCTTACATATTTCATATGCTAAGTTCAATTATAAAAAACTTTTACATATAGCATACCGACGCAATCCATATATAAAATCGGCTGAATATTTATACAAACAGTCAAAACTTTCTTTGAACCTTGCTAAGCAAGGTTTTTATCCAAATTTTTTTGTTTCTTTAAGTTACGGCTACAGGTACTTTTACCCCCCAGCTCTTGCAGCCGGTATAGGCTTGTCCTTGCCTTTATATTTTAGTCAAAAACAGTTGCCTGATATTAAAAAAAATAAAAAGTATATGCTGTCTGCAATTTATAAAAAAAATTGGGTATTTTTAAAAATAAATTCAGACATAAAAAACTCTTTAAATTATTTAAATAAATATTACAAATTATATACTGTGAATAAAAAATTGTACTTGCCCGAATCTATATTTTTACTTAATTTATATACTAATAGATTTGAAGTCCATCATTCATCGAGTTTTGCAATGGTAGATGCTTTTAAAAAGGTGGTTAAATCTGAATTAGATGTATATAAATATAAAGCTGATTATCTAAAAAAGATAGCTTTTTTAAAAATCGTGATCGGTAAATTTTCCTTAAATTATAAAAAAATTGCCTATAAAAATGGAAATATTTATAAAAAATGAATATAATTACTAAATTTAATAAACCTAAATATATAATTCTATTTTTAATCGGAATTATTATTGCCATTATTGTTTTTAATATATTGTTTATTTTTTCTAATAGGCAGCATATAGTCAGAAAAAAAATTATTAATAACATAAAAATGGCAAAAGGATATGTTATCATAAACAAGCTGGAGAGAAAATTATATAAAATTAAGATCATATCTCCAACAGATATTGTTATTTCAAGAAAAATAACACTGGCAGGCAGGCTTACTTATGCCGCCCCTTTAGTAAAAAATATCTCGCTTAAATATAGCGGATATATCGAAAAATTATATGCTAATAGACCGGGTCAGGCAATAAAGACATCGCAGCCAATTATAGAAATTTATTCTCCCACTGTTTTAGACGCAGAAAATGATTTTATATTAGCCTATGAAAATTATTTAAAAATCGACGGCACTGAATTTAAAATAGGTCATTTTAATTATAGCAAAAAAATAGCAAAAAGTTTTTATAACGCAGCCAAGACTAAACTTGCTTTGATGGGGATATCTTCAAAACGGATTAATTCGCTTAAAAATAATTTGTCTGCCAAAACCAATATAATAATAAAATCGCCTGCAGGCGGAACTCTTATTAAAAAATTTATTAATTCAGGAAGCCACTTCGATGCTGGACAGAAACTTTTAACGATTGCCAATCTAAATAAATTATGGATGACATTAAAAATACCTGAGAAATTAACGGCAAATATTTATAAAGGTCAATATTTCAGCGCTTATTTTGACGATATTCACGCAAATTACAAAGGTATGGTCTTATCTATGTATCCATTTGTATCTGCTAAAGAAGATGCAATAAAAACAATAATTGTATTTAATCATCATAGATTATTAAAACCAAATATGTACGGCAAAATAACATTTAAAACTCCGCCCGTTAAAACACTTGCCGTGCCTGCCGAAAGTGTTTTAATAATAAATAAAACGGCTTATATTTTGGTTAATGGCGGAAACGGTTATTTTATACCTCAAAAAATTAGTATAGGCAAAAAGTATCGTGGGTATTATCCTGTAATTAAAGGTTTAAAGAAAGGTGAAAAATTTATTAATTCGTTAAAATTTCTTACATATTTTAAATACTAATATTTTATAGCAAAGTGTCCGCGCATTGATATTAATATTAAGATATTGACATCAATATTAGACATTTGACAAGCTGTAATTTTTGTGATAGGTTAAAAATATAATATATAATAATAGATAAATTGAAATGTTAATTAATAAGCTTATAAATTTAATAATTAACTAACCTATGATTAAAATGATTAACGATGCCTTATATTTTGACAATGCTGCCTTTGTTCTTTGACAATTAACATTCACTATAAAAATGTTAATTTTTCATTATCTTATATTTCCGTCATACTTCTAATCAGCAAATAACCTTTTATGATGAAGGGAGGTTCTATATGTTATTTTGCGATTAATTGTTTGATTCCGTCGATTTGCTAATTACAGCAAACTTTATTCTTGTAATATATTTTAATATATACTGTATGCCGCATAATCAATAATCTGCATTTCATCGCATTAAATTAAAAATTAAATTAATTAACGGAGGTCACAATGAAGTTACTTATTTATTTATTTGCTTTAGTCTCTCTTTTTGCATTTAGCGCAAATGCCAATGCAAATTTATTAAATCCGCAGGGTTCAGGTTCAGCTCCAATGCCCCTTTCAAGCCAATATTCATCTAACAGATATGCGCCTCCGCAGCCAAATAATCAAGCGGCAACACCGCCGGCAGCAAACGCGCCTGCGATTAATAATGCAAATAAACCTACAAGATTAAATATAAGTCCTGCTAAGATTAAAACTGTTAAAAAGGTTGTATCAAAAGCGATAAGCGCTCTGGCAAAAAATAATTATACAAAATTTAAATCAACCGCATCATCAAAATTCAAAAGCATGGTGACTAAAACTAAATTTAATAAAGTATCTAACTCTCTCAATAATAAATTGCAGTTAAAAAACGGTTACAATATTAAATATTTAGTTGCGTTAAAACAAGCCGGATTTAAGTTTTATATGTGGAAGTTAAAATTGGCAGGCGGAAAATCAATTTATATTAAGACCGTAATTAAACATAATAAAATAGCAGGGCTTATGTTCCTGTAATTTTATTAAATTATAAAATTATGTTGTAAACTTATACTCCCTTCATAATACTGTTTTTGTGTTTATGTTGTTTTTATATTTAGTTTTATCTTCATAAATAATCGACAATTCATCTTTAGCCTATTGATAATAGGCATAAACGGAAGATGAATTGTCGATTAAATCGTCATTGAGAACCTTATATTTTAAATTAAAATTTATATTTGTTCAGAAAGGTATATTTGAACGCCCATTTGTTTTATTTGGTCAAGCTGCGCTTCTATTAAATCAATATGGCTTTCTTCTTCTTCTAATATATGCTGCAATAAATCTTTTGTTCCGTTATCTCCTAATTCTACAGCAAGTTTAATATCGTCATTATAATCTTTTATAGCCTGATCTTCGGCGATGTGATCGTTTTTAAATTGTAATTCCACATTTGCGCCGATATGTAATTTTTTTAAATCTGAAACGATAGGTATTCCTTCTAAAAATAAAATGCGCGCTATAAGTTTTTCAGCGTGTTTCATTTCGTCTATTGCGCGTTTTTCAATTGTTTTATGCAATTTTTCATATCCCCAGTTATCGCACATTTCTGCATGGACTATGTATTGATTGATTGCGGTCAATTCATCTGCTAATCTCGCATTAAGCTTTACAATAATTTTGTCGTTTCCTTTCATTTAAGACCTCCTTAGATTTTTTTAGTTATATTTACATAGTTATATTTGTATAGCTATAATTATATAATGGTAAACAAAATAATCATTAATTATAAAAAATATATTCTAATAATGCAGCTAAAATATTATTTTTTATCATATTCATAGTTCATAGTTTTATTTTTATTATATCATAGTTTTTAAGATATCATAGATTTAAGAAGTATTTTTAATTTTTTTTATAGAGTAAGAGTTGTATAAATTAAAGAAGCATTACCCTTAATCCTGTAATAGAATTTATTTTCTGGATGACCGCTTCGCTCTTGGCTTACAGCCTCATGAACAGAAACGGCGCGCGTTTCTACTTTGGAACTTTCCCGCCTGCTCGGGGATGACTTTGCGAGGATGTATCGTTTCACCCGTCAGGCGTCATTCCAGCGCAGGCGGGAATCCATAGTTATTTAGCATTAAAACTTATTATAAATAGTTTCTAATGCAGGATTAAGGATTAAAGCAGTATTTGATTTACGTACTTCATTGTGTTAATATAGAGTTACACTTACTTATAGTTATAGCAATGAAAGGAGATAATTTTAATTGATTAATTAAAAAATTAATTTTTTTAATTTTAAAGGGGGAGATTATGAAATATGTTATTCAAGTTACAAACGGTACTATAATGCCGGGTCTTGTGTTTAATGTAATTAAAAATTTGTCTGCTATAGGAGATACCGAAGAAATTAATGTTGTATTTTTTGGACCGTCTGTTGTTTCATTGCTTCATCATAGTCAACTTAGAAATCAATTAAAGGATAATCTTAATGAAAAAACAAACATATATGTTTGCAGAAATGCAATGAATATGTTTGATCTTAAAGATAGCGATGTGCCGGATTATGCCGCAATAGTTCCTGCAGGCGTATATGAAATTGCAAAATTGGTAAAATCAGGAGCAGTTTATATTGCGTTGTGATGCGTAAAGAAATAAAGAAATAAAGGAATAAAATTATAGAAAATCCTGATTTTGTTGATACAACAGGAATCCCTTGCCTTAAGGCAAGGCAAGGGAAGTATGTCAAATTGCCTAATCTAAGAAAATGTGCCTCGTTACAAATTATATTAGTTATTAATTATCTTAAAATAAACGTCAAATCTTTTTTTACGATAGAACTTAAAGTGTAATCGCCTGGTCCCATAATAAAAATAGAAAGAGCTACCGTAAATTCGGTAAGAGCATATTCATAACCATTTTTCATAACGTCAAATCCGTGAGGCAAATGCAAAATAAATATAGCACCGAGCATGACTAACATAATATTTAAAGCCCCTATTCTTGTAAGCACGCCGGAAACCATCGCTAAACTCCCAGTAAATTCTGCTATCCCTACTAAAACAGCGATTATAACAGGAAAATTCATATATCCGGCAAAACCTGCAATGCCGGGACCGTCGAACCAGTCAAACAAA
Source organism: Candidatus Acididesulfobacter sp. (assembly GCA_027365695.1). GTDB lineage: Bacteria > SZUA-79 > SZUA-79 > Acidulodesulfobacterales > Acidulodesulfobacteraceae > Acididesulfobacter. The sequence goes on from DAHXMB010000015.1 coordinate 6,564, forward strand.
ATACCGCTGCCGTGATAAAAAAAACTTAAAAACAATACAAATCGTAAAAAAAATAATGCTGCAGAATTTGCTTTCATTTTAATTTCTCCATAAAAAAATTATTAAATATATATTAAATATTAGTTAAAAAATAAATTTTATTTTTTTAATTTATTTTTTTATCGAAAGCAGATTTTAACAAATTTAGATAAAATCATAAGCCTTTATGGCTTCCATCACAATATGGAAAATTTTTTGATTTTCCGCATTGGCAAATATATACCATCTCATTTGTCGGCTTTAATACAAAAGGATTAATATCTCCAGAAAGCGTTTTATGCGTTCCGTCGCAATAAGGCATATTTTTTGATTTTCCGCATTTGCAAATATAGGTTGTTTCCTTAATTCCATTTAAAACTAACGGTTCTTTTTTCATAATTTTTCTCCTTTTAATTAATTAATAAATTATTTTTTTGTTAAAATTTTTTGTTAAAATCTGCATTGATTTTATAATACGACTAATATATAATTATGTAAAGTATGC
>DAHXMB010000026.1:0-5529 GCA_027365695.1 Candidatus Acididesulfobacter sp.
TTTAATCGCACCAATAGGGAATTGAAACATTGTAGCAGGGCGTATCAATGAAACGAAAAAAACATTGAAAAAGATTTAGATGACGATGAAGCTTTTAATCGCACCAATATGGAATTGAAACAATACGGATTATATTTTGCCTTCCTGAATTAAAGTATGATACATGCGGCGGTATCCGTAATACGGAAATTCCGTATATATTTCATCTAACCTGTTTAATATAATTTGATCTAATAATTTATCAAAGCCGTTTGCTACGGAATCTAAATCTCCGAAATGAGTATCCGATATGACAAACATTTCTTCAGTTATTATCATGCTTTTATTATTTTAATTTTTATAATTATTGTAATTGCGGAAGTTCAATTTTAAAAAAGCTGTCTTAATTTATAGGTTCATTATATTTTCCGTCATAACCAATATTTTCCCCGCCCAAACTTATCACTCCTTCTTCATATTTAAAAACCCCGCCTCGTGGTCTTTTTCCACTTATTAGATTTTCTTCAGCGACCAAAGATGCAATTTTTACTTTAGAATATTTATTGAATATTTTTTTAAAAGTATTTTCAATTTCCATATTTTTCTCTAATATATTTTTATTTAACTCATCTTTCTTTTTATCAATTTTAAACAATTCAGAAATAATGTGTTCCTGAATGTCTTTATTTGGAAAGGGCATTCTTATATTTTCTAAAAATGACTTATTAAGACTTGTTCCAAAAATATTATTGTTTTTCATTAAAAGAAGCTTTGAGAAATTAGAACTAAAGAAATAAAATAAATATCTATCAAAGACCTCTTTGCTCAATTTCTTTTTTACTTCTAAACCTGCGATTGCTTCATTTGTATATAAATCTTTTCCTGCTATTGCAGTTTTGCCTATGCTCAATTTAAAACTTAATAAAGTAGTACCTTTTTTTATTAGCTTGCAATTTGAATTTTTAATTCCTTCGTTAGTTAACTTTTCTTTTGTATCGTATATTTCTCCCCCATTCATTTCTTCAATAGAAAGCCATAAATTGTTTCCTGTAAAAAAATGAATATCTGATCTTGGGGGAGTTCCGCCTATTTTAATGTCAACTTTATCGCCTAACCTTTCAATATTCAATTCTTCTTTAAATTTAATCTCCTGTTTAGCATAAAGATTGATCTGTTTTTCAAAATCGGCCTTATCTAATTCTAACATGGAGTGTAAATCAATAATCTTAATAGGGATAGCTTCTTCAACGACTCCCAAATTTGCTTTATCTAAAAAGTTTTCTAAAATATAATAATTTACTTTAGATTTATCTCTTAATTTTTCTGGATTATATAAACTTCCACCTAGTTTAAAAATATCAATACCTTCATAACCTCTCCTATTTGAAAACTTATAACCTAAAAACTTCGTCTCTCCTTTCTTATCTCTTGGAATATTCGAAACAACAACTTTTTTGCCATAAGACAAAATAAAATATATTAATTTCTCTTTTTCGGACTTAATAATATAATCGTATAATTTTTCATTCAGCAATTGCTCTTTTTCTTCATCAGTTAGTTCCTTAAAATCAGATCTTTCCTTTAATGTTCTAATCTCTGGTTTTTTAGATAATAATTCATTATATGCCCTGAATATTTCCAACGATTTAATCTTATTATTTGGTTTTTTTTCTAATAAGGAAACGAAATCTTCAAAGCTTATTTTGTAAATTTTATTCAGAAATTTAGATATTGGCTTTTCAATATTATTTATAGTTAAATCTTTCTTTTCATTAAACGCTTGCTCAACAAGACTCAATATATTTTCTTTTTTGTTTTTAATTCTTTTTAAAAAAAGAATTATAGTATTAATACCAGTAGCCATAAAGGTATTTGCCCCCATCTCAACTATACCTTTTATTTCGAAGTTTTCTAATATAAGTTCTCTTGCTTTAGAATAAATTCCTGTATTCGATAAAATTGAAGAAGGCAAAATAATTCCCGCGACACCCTGTTCTTTTAATAATTGTTTTGTTCTTTCAATAAACAAACACTCTATTTCTTTGGATTTGTCTGTAAAATAATCAAATAAATCAAAACTATCCTTACCATTATTGATTGTAGTTTTAAAACCACTTACCGAATAAGGCGGATTAGAAATGACAATATCAAAATTACCTATATCCTTTTTTTCTTCCGTTGCCCTTAGTGCTTTTTTATAATCCTTGCTTTTGCTAAAATTATCCAGTCCATCACCACAGATTATAGTAGCGTCGCCATCCCCATTTAAGAAAGTAGCTATTTTTGTAGTTTTTGCCAACCTATAATCTTTTTCAATTCCATAAATATGTTCTTTTGCCCAATCAAAATTATCTTTGTAAGAGTTAAATTCTTTTTTTGCTCTTCCATTTTTAAAAAAATCATCTTTAATTTCTTCTTTGATATAATGATCTATTTCTTCCATGATTTCAGTTAAGAAATGTCCTGCTCCGGACGCATAATCTATGCAATAAGGTAAGATATAAATTTCCTCCTTATCATTTTTTTCTTTTATTATTTCAAAAATAGGTAGTGATTTAGATATAAATTGAGCAATAGGTACGGGAGTAAAAAACTGCCCTACTTCTTGTTTTATTCCGGTATTCAATAATTTTTCAAAGAAATCTCCTAAAAATTGCTGTTTTGTTTGATATCTTATCCTATATTTTTCCAATAACTTTACAACCTCTTTAACAACAATACAATTTAAATCAAACGTGTTTTTATCAAAAACTTCTTTAAATGCGAAATCATTACTAGTATAAAGTTTTTGCCGTATAAATAATTGTTTTATCTCTTCATTATTTCCATTTTCTGTTTGTCGTGAATTAAGTAAATCTGCAATCTCTTTAATATCAACAGATGAAATTTTCAAATCTAAATATTTATCCATACCTCTTTTATACAAATCATTTAATCTCAACAATACATCTTCATTAACTTCTCCCTCTTTCCATTGGAATTTTAATTCTTCATTATCATTTCTTTCATATTCGTCAACAATCTTGCATAAAAAAAGATTGAATATTTTATTATAGGCGTTAGTTTTATCCGAAACAACATTCCTTCTTAATATTTCTGCGAAGGAGTTAAAAATAGTTCCGCCATCTCTCTCGGTTAATGGCTCTAAATCCTTCTTAACTAATCCTCTAAATTCTATTAAATAAGGTCTAATTCCTTCTTCAAAAATACCTTTCTCTTCAAATACTTGAGGTTTCCAGTTTTCGTAAGACTCTTGTTTGTTTGTAGCAGTTCGTATTTCGTCCGTTACCTTAATAATTGAGTTCTTGTAAACTATGCTATTGTTTTCAAATAAAGATGTATAAAGACATAAATATTGGGTACTCTTATCTTGCGTAAAATAAGAAAAAATTTGTCCGCCATTGTTTCTCGTCTTTCTTATTTCTTTTTCATATTCTTGTCCAAAAGTTTTACACTCAATCATAATGAAACTTTTATTTTCATTATCAAGAATTTGTATATCTAAGTTTCCTTTTTCTTTATGTCCCAATGGAAAATTCTTTTCGAGTACAATATTTTTAGGTTCATACCCTTTTGTCAACAATCTATCAACGCATTCCAAAACAACGAAATTTTCTTGATGAGAAAAGTTTATTATTGTTTTTCTATCGACAGTTATTTTGTCGCCGTAATCTATTTTTGAATTTTTAAAATTACTGTTATCAATAGTAATTTTTATTTCATAATTATCCTTATAAATCTTATCGTATGTATTTTCGGTTCCATTTTTAACTTTAAAGCCAATAGCTTTTAAAAAATAATCAATATTATTAATATCAACTTCCATTCTTAACCTCTTTATTTAGTAAGTTGCATAGTTTTATTTATTAAAATATTAAGACCTTATTGTCCTAATATTTTTATATCTTGTTTGGCACATATATAGGTCGCATTAAAAAACCCGACTAAATAATTTATTAAACTCTTTTCATTTGAGCTATTATTTGATTGGCAAGGCTTCTTTTGTCTATTAAATAATTATCCCACTTGTTCGATTCTTTCTTCTTTCGTCCGGCGACAAATCCGAGAGATTTTCCGCTATCAAGTTTATTGGCTAATTTAATAAAATCCGGAGCAGGAACAAACCAGATATAATCCCATAAGTCGCCTTCTTCAGTATCGAAAAAACAAAAAATAACCGCCATGGAATAATTATCCGAAATAGAAGAAGTTTTAACGTTAGCCGTAAAAATCTTATCTGGATTATCGCCGAAACGGCTTTTAATTTGAATATACATCGTCTTTAAACTGCCTTTTTCTTTTACGATTAAATCTATACCTTCATCGTCAGAAATAGGTTTATAGCATGACAATGTCGTATCTCCGTAAAGCATTATAAGTTCCGCAATTCTGGCTTCGGCTATATCGCCTTTTTGTTTTGTCGAAACGTCTTTTGAAATTTTATAGATATTTTCGGACTTCTTTGTTTCTTTAATGCTTAAATCTTTAAAATTTTCGTTTAAACCGAAAACAGAAGGATCAACTTTAACAAAACGTGATTTTTCTTTCTTAGAATTTACATCGACGACAAGCTGGGCATTCATTGTGGCTTCGGGTGTTTTACCTGCGGTTTTAAGCCAACCCTTTTTAAGAGCTATTTTTGTAATTTCCTTGCTATGTAAAGGCTTGCCGGCTTCTTTCAATATTTGAAACGCAATGTCTTTAAATGAACTCATGATTAAAATTTCCCGTTAAAAAATTCAGTCAAACTATTTATCTTATTCTCAGGCTCCGGCAGACTAAAATCTCCGTATCCCCTATTGAGCCAATAAGCGTTGCAATCTGGGCAATTTAACTCTATATAATGAATTACAGTATTATAATCGTCTATGAAATATTTTATTCCAAGTTCGGAAATAATTCTATGTTTTTCTTTCGTATCGGCGTGATATACGGGAATGTCTTTGCCTAATACTTTTAATAGGTTTAATTTCCTTAAATGCAAAGTTTCTTTCGGGCTTGACGTTATAAAGCATTTTATATCCTTAATATGATGCTTTAGATTTATAACCTCGTCAAAAACTTCCATATCAGAAAAGTCAATTTTTGAATTGATTAAAGATACCTGATCCGCCGTAATCTCGTATCTATCCGCCATATTGTATATTTCGGGACGCTTGATTGAAATATTTAGACCAAGTTCTGCTGCTTGCTTACGAAAAGTTTTCTCGTAATCGAATATAACACCGTCTAAGTCTAATGAGGTTTTATTGAGCATTATAATATCTGCTTTAAGATTTTATTTTTTTACAAAATCTTGTTTCGTTATAATTCTGGATTTTCATAAAGCTTTTTCCATATATATGCTAATATCAATATACCGAGCCAACCGAGCCACGACAAGATATAGCCACCTATAGACACGAGATAGATAAGTAGTTCAAATTTAGTTCCGGAAAAACTGCCATTCTCAAAAATAGAGCCGTATTTGACTCCGTGTATAATCGACATTATAGTCACAACAAGAAAAGCTATAAGCGATGCGTAGAAAATATAATTTCTAACCTTACT
>DAHXMB010000041.1:0-4404 GCA_027365695.1 Candidatus Acididesulfobacter sp.
TGTCTAAAAAATATAGAAAATTATTTTAGTATAAAATAGGAGATTTATATAATGAAAGGTTCAATGAAATGGCAGGTTACGGAAATTTTTAAAGAGATTAAAGAAATCGGAAATTCTAAATATGAAGCTAAAAATAATGCCCGGCAAGCCGGCGCCCACGGCAGCGCTGAAATAGCTAAAAAGACGGGAATTTATAGTTACCGGACGAATGACGCATACAGAGAATCCGTAATCGCATTCGGAAAATGGGCAAAAGAAAATCTGAATTTAAAAGATTTAACACAGACAACTGCAGAAGCGGCAAAGGCATATCTTTATTACAGAATAGAAAACAAAGTATCGCACAAAACCTTTCAATCCAACAAAGCTTCTTTGAATAAATTTCAAGTTGCCTTGAACACTTATTCTAAATCGCACAATCTGAACCGGATTTATGATTTCAAATTGAATGGGAGCTTTAAATATGCGCATAAAAATTTACAACACGCTAATGTGAAAGCTTACGATGAAAAAACAATAAATAAGCTTCTTAACATAGATAGCAAAGCAGTAAACTTGTCTATCAGGTTAGCACTGGGTGGTGGGCTTCGTAAATCAGAAACTTTAAAACTGACTGTAAATGATTTACAAGATAATAAAATCCAAATTTTAGGCGGAAAAGGCGGAAAAGATAGAATTGTAAGCGTAATACACGATAAAACGATCATAAACGACTTAAAAAATTATTTACAAACAGAAAATATAAAAAATTTAGGTCAAGTGCTTACAGGTGCAAAAATAAACTATGAAATTTCTAAAGCAACGGGTGGTAGCGGAAGCGAACATAAACTCCGGCATAATTATTCTATTAATACTCAAAAAGGATTTAAGGATAAAGCCTATTCACATATTGAAGCTGTGCATTTAACATCTAAACAATTAGGGCACAATAGAAATGAAATCGTGGAAGGAGTGTATAGCAAATAATTATGATTAATACCGAAAAAATAGAAATGATATTAAACAAGAAAAAGGACAGGACGGCGGCTCTGCTAGAAGTTTTGAACTTAACAGCACAGCTTTGCAATATTAGTAAAGACACATTTAACAACAATTTCAATTTGTCGTTAGATAAGGTTTCAAACTTGTTAGAATTAGATGCGCAAAGCCGGCGGACTACTGGCTATATCTTAAAAAGTTCAGACTATAAAACTTTGGGTATATTTCAAAATCATATTGAAAAATTAAGGCGTAAATCAAAAAAATCGCCAAAATTAATTAGTTTATTAAAACTCATGCCTAAGTTGTATCGAGTTAAACTGGATAAGGGCTTAAACTATGCAGAATTGCAAAAATATGCAAGTAAAAAATACAAAATAAATTGCAGTAGGACTTATTTCATAAAAATATTTAAGACAATTAATATTTAATTTTTTGGTATCAAAAAAACACGTATAGATAAGATTATGGATATTAAATATTTAAAACTAAAAGAAGCGGCGGAAATACTGAGTGTTAGCAGCAGAACTTTAGCTAATATGGCGGTAGCTGGTAAAATTACCGCTTATCGGCTTCCGTCCGCAACAAATGCAAAGCCGAGATACCGCTTCAAACAACAGGATATTGAAGAGTTTATGAACGGCAATAAGCTTATGGCAATAAATGTTAATACTAAAAATGCGTTTAAGAATAATAAAAATTGGAAAGCAAAAATTGATGTTCAAAGAATCAAAAAATATATAAATACACAAATTTAAAAGGAGCAAATATTGTGAAGCAGCAAAAAACACTCGATTTAATAAATGCCGCAAAAAAAATTTTAAGCGTTCAAAACCCTATGACCTTAAGACAAACTTATTATCAGCTTGTCAGCAAGCGTATCATAGACAACAATAAAAATGAATACCAAAAACTTTCTTCTGCTTTGTGGTCTATGCTCGCCAGCAAGGATTAATAAAATGGGAATGGATAGAAGATAGAACCCGCCGTCCCCGGAGAGTTAGTATGTGGGCAGACCTACCGGATTTCTTTGAAACTGTCAAAGGAGCTTATAAAAAAAACGTTTGGGCTAATCAAGAAAATTACGTCGTGGTCTGGGTTGAGAAAGATGCTCTGAGCGGTATCTTCGAGAGAATTACAAATAAGTATGGCATAACGCTCGTAGTGGGCAAGGGTTACAATAGCTGGAGTATAAAAAAAGAACTTGCGGATATTTTTACAAATTACGAAAAAGAACCTATCGTTCTTTATTTCGGCAATTTTGACCCGTCAGGAGAAGACATTTTCAGGGATCTGGAAGAAAGTTTTAACTTTTTTCAGATAAGTCTGAAAAAGATTGAAAAAGTTTCATTAACGAAAGATGATATCACAAAATACGAACTCCCGCCCGATTTCGCGAAAAAATCCGATACCCGCGCCGATAAATTTATTAAGAAAAACGGCGATATGACGGTCGAATTAGATGCTCTTCCGTTAAAAGTTTTGCAGGAAAAAATTAAAAACAGTATTGAAACATATATGGACATGAATGAGTTCCAGAATGTCTTAAATCAGCAAAAAGAAGAACGTAAAGAAATTGAAGAATTTATTAAAAGCAGGCAATAAATGAAAATAATAAATCTCATAGGACAAGAAAAGAGAAACGAATTTGACGGATTAGATTATATTATAGAAAATAATAAAAACTTGCTCATCAAAAAAGACAATAAATTAATTTTCACTAAATGCAATTTATCTTTGACGCAAATGAAAATTATTCTTGTATCCCTTGGATTTATTTTTAAAGATGATACATCGCTAAAACCCTTAAAATTGCCCGCTAAAAAATTTCTTAATATTATAGGCATCGGCAAAGAAAATTCTAATTATTTAAACAAAGAATTAAAAAGTATTCTTTCTAACCCTATCGAGAGCGTAGAATCGGACGGTTGGACGATTTACAGCTGGTTTACAAAAGCAAGTTGCAAAAAGGGCGTTGTCGAAATAAACATAAATACAGAGCTCAAGCCGCTACTTTTAAATTTACGTAAGAATTTCACGGCATATCCGATAAATCATATAATCCAAATGAACAGCAAATACAACATTAGATTGTATGAAATTTTCGCATCAGTATTAGGCGGGAATTTATATTTTATTTGGCACGTCGGCATAGACAAATTTAAAAAACTTTTAAATATTGAGAATAAAAAATTTAAAGAAATTAAGCAAATGATTTTAAATAAAATAGATATGACTGGAACCGATTTAGAAATCGAAGAAATTGTATTAATAAAACAATATAGGAAGGTTGTAAAGCTCGCATTTAAGATAATAAGAATTAAATCCAAAATTAGAAGCGCCGTCCAAAAAATATTATTTGACGCGAAACAACAAAAATTTACTATATCAGAAAATCTAATTAAGCGTTATCAGGAAGAATATAAAGAAATCAACGTATATGAAGAAATTAAGAAAATGGAAGACTGGGTCGTAAGAAAAAGTGATTTTAAAAATTTAACTAAAAAAGACTGGACGGAATTTATAGGCGGATGGCTAAAGAGAAAAGCAGACGGCGGATATTTTGAAGACTTTTATTCTTAATTACATTATAAAACTTGCCTTAGGCGTTCGGTACAGTAGTAAATTCAACAGGTTGCCATCGCCTATAAAGTATAACATAAAACAAATAAGAAAGTATTAAGACTAAATATAGGGTGTGTCACAGCAGCAACAACAGCCACACCCCCAAAGACGAAAGGCGGGGAGAAAAAAACAAAGACAAAACGGCATAATTTGTCGGCAAGTTGTCGGCAAGGTTTGCATGTTATACGCAGGAAGAAATAGCTGAAGCGGTGAATATGCCACAGCAAACCGTGTCCGACGCAATTAAAAACTTTACCGAAAAAGGACAGTTGTCCGATTTCGGTAAAGTTAATTCCTCTTTCATGCAGGACTTTGAACCGCCTTTATACAACGTCTGGGCGTTCGGCAGGGGTATGTACCCCTGCCACAGTTAAAAATTATGGAAAAGGGGTATTAATATAACTAAAAAACAAGATTTTCAAAACTTTAAAATTAGCATTAAGCAATTAAAATTATAATTGTTAATAGTCAGGAAAAATTTCCTGACTATTAACAATAAGGTGTATATGGAAAAAAGTAGCATCGAGCAACTAAAATTCTATCCGCCGGAAACACTTTTTACAATTAAAGCAAAGAATTTTGAAAGCGGCGAGGTTAAAATATTAAAAAATCAGACGGTAGAAACCTACTCTAAATCATTAGGTTATCTTAAATATTTAAATGTCCAAGGCTATAACGTTTTTCTTTCTCCCCGTAGTTCGGGGGGCGTGTATATCCTGCTTGATGACGTTAAAAAGGCGGATATAGATAAATTGTATCAGGACGGTTTTGAGCCGTTTTATTTTTTAGAGACAAGTCCTG
>DAHXMB010000142.1:0-14385 GCA_027365695.1 Candidatus Acididesulfobacter sp.
CACAGGGAAGCGAATTTGATAATGTAATAATAATATTTCATCAATCTCATTATATGATGATGAAGACAAATTTTAAATAATTTAATATAAATCACAAAAGATAAGTTAAAAATTATCTATTATTTTTATATTTTTAAAAGATAATATTACAAAATTCTATTTATATTTAATTTATATTTATTAGATAAAAATATATATAAATAAATTTAATAATTATAAATACTTTTATATTTTTAATTACTTATATTATATTTTTATCTAATAAATTTTAAAACCATAATTTAAAATTTATTTTTTGTGATTTCTTAATAAATTAAATATAAAATTCCTTTAATAATTATAATTATTACAAATTTAATTTTTAATTTGATTCAATGAATTTTCGATTAATTTTAAACTATTTTTATTTTAAATACCTCGGTTAACCTGTCTTTTAATCCTGAATTTCTTATTTCAATTTTTGAATGCATCGCGATAGAAAAAGCCTTGAATGTGCCGAATATCACCACATTCTTTTTTCCTCTCGTTATAGCGGTATATAAAAGATTTTTCTTCAGCATCATATAATGAGATTGATGAAATATTATTATTACATTATCAAATTCGCTTCCCTGTGATTTATGAATAGATAAAGCATACGCAAGCGACAAATTATCGTAAATATCTAAAAAATCATAATTGACAAGCTTTGCGTTATCGGCATAGCGCTTTGAACCAGAAGTTTTTGAAAAATCAACGGTTAATGTTTTATCAATATGATTTACAATTTTTATAAATCCGGTGTCTCCGTTAAAAACATCTAAATCATAATTATTTTTCATCTGCATTACTCTGTCGTTTATTCTGAATTGAATACCGCTGCATATAAAAACATCCTCACTATTATTAATATTTTCTACGGGATTAAAAATATCCTGCAAGATTGTGTTTAGTTTAAAATAACCGAGGTCTCCTTTTCTCATAGGAGTTAAAACCTGAATGTCGCTAAAATCTATTATAGTATTTGTAATGCAATTTTCCAGCTTATCATTAGAAAAATTATAAAAATTGCCGTTTTTATCATAAGCAGCATTATGCTCAGATGTATTATTTAATGCATTATTAACTGTATTATTTGCCGTATTATTCGATTTTGTGTTATCAAAACTGATATTAAACTCAATATTTTTATTTACATTTTTATTGAATATGCTTTTTGAGACTCTTTTATTCTTAACTTTTTTAATAAAATCAATAAAATCTTCCAGAACATGAATTTTCCCCGTTTCTTTTTCATCATATGTTTTCTTATATTTAATAATAAATTCGCTATGCTTCTTATAATTTTTAATATCGGCTGATGCGTCATCGTCATCATAGACGACGGGCACCGGTTCGGCATATTTCATCGGTTCGGCAAATTCAACGGGCTCAATATCAATAGACTCGGCGGATTTAAACTTAAGTTTGTTTGACCTGTATGTTATAAATTTTTTGTTATTAAGAAGATTATGAGCATTTATATTTATAAGTCCTCCTTCGTTCTGTCTAAAAACTTTTGTAAGAAAAGTAGAAGGAATAATTTTATCATTAAAATTTATCAAATCTCTGAGCAAATCGCCGGGGTTAACAGATGGAAGCTGATTAACATCTCCGACTAGTACTAATTTTGCGTCATCTCTCAAAGCTTTTAAGAGTTGTGAAAATATTACCGCGTCAACCATACTCATTTCGTCTATAACTATTAAATCAAAAGGCAGTTGATTATTTTCATTGTAGGTAAAATAAGATTCATTTGTTTCTTTGTTGATTGTTGCTTTCAATAATCTATGAATTGTGGAAATTTTGTAATACGTCTCGTCTTTACTAATTAAATTATCATGTGTATTATCCGAGTCTGCCGCATCATTACCGCTTATCTTATTATTGCTGCTGCTATTAATGTTTTTTTTATAATTAAATTTTTTATTAACTTCGTCTGTATCAATTTTCTGATTATTTTTAGGATTATGCTCTGAATTGCAGCCATGCGCGAAAATTATATCTTCCAATCTTTGAGCTGCTTTCCCGGAAAGAGACGTTAAAGCAATATTTTTGCCTTTATGAATGTTGCAAATCTCTTTAATAATCGTAGATTTACCTGTTCCCGGTCCGCCTGAAATAATAGATATTTTGTATTTTAACGCGTTAATAATTGCATTTTTTTGCTCTTCAGTAAGAAATTTAGAAAAATTATAGCTTAAAGGAATTTCTTCTTTGGCATTATTATTTAAATTTATATCTGTATTGTTATCTACACTATATATATTTTGATTTATATTTAATTTCTTATCCTTATCCTTATCCTTATCCTTATTCTTATCTATATCTATGTCTTTAATATTTTTATCTATATAGGTATCTAATATTTTATTATTTTTATAGGATAAAAGTCTGAAAAGTTCTTTTGCAATTCTCAATTCGGAATAATAATATACCGGAAGATATATTTTATACTTGCTGAAATCTACAGCGGAAATATTAATATAATTTGCATTTAAATTTATGTTTGCATTCAGATTTATATTTTTCTTTATTTCTATATCTATAAACGTATTTTTACCCACATTTACGTCTGCATCGGCATCTGTATTTGATTTATTTATATTTTTACTTTTTTCAAAAGAAAAAGTCGGATCTATTATAATTTTTTTTTCTGCGCTAAGTTCCGCAATATATTTTTTTAAGTCGTTAAAATTAAAAGAAAGAGTTTTTGCTGCATTATTATTGATATCTTCTAAGTTTTCTTCTATTTTAGACGTTTCTTGCTCATTAGTCCCAAAATCTTCTATTAATTCAACTATATTATTTTTAATGTCGGCATAATGAAGATAGGTATTTCCGTTATTCATGCATAATTCGTTTATTAAATATTTTATCGCTTCTTTAATCCTGTTAGGGTCGTTTTTAGAAATTCCTAATTTATTTGCCATTATATCTGCTTTTTTAAAACCTATGCCTTTTATTTCCGTGAAATTATACGGGTTTTCTTTGGCTATCTGCACCGATTTATCTTTAAATTTATCATAAATAGATTTTATTTGATAATCGCTAAACTGGTAAGGTTTAAAAAACATAATAGCCCGCCTTAGACCCGCGCTTGATTTTATTCCCTCAATTACAAAGTTTATTTTGACATCGCCTATGCCTCTTACCTCTTTAATCCTTTCCGGTTCGTTATCAATTATATTTAAAGTTTCTTCTTTAAATTTGTCATATATTTCTGCCGCTAAAAACTTACCTATACCTTTAAATATATTAGAAGAAAGGTAATTAACTATGGCTGTTTTTGTAGTGGCAAGAAATAATTCGTATTCCTCAAAATTAAACTGATAGCCGTATTTTTTATGATAAACATACCTGCCTTTAAGTTTAATTTTTGAATCTATAACAGGCATATCAAAAAAATTGCCCGAAGCTATTAAAGTTTTATCTTTAGAAAAAAGCCTCAAAATAATAAAACCGTTGGCTTGATTATAAAAAATAATACTTTTAATTATACCATGTATAATTTGAGGCTGGGAATCATCGTATGTTTGGGAGCCGCCGTCTTTTGCAGAATTTACTTCTTTAGATTCTTGCGGCTTTACTTCTGTATTTGACTCCAATTGCAATGATTTATCTTTCATTTTTTATATTTAGAAATTATTATAAATTATAAATCAAATAATTTTTATAAATTAGCAAATTCAGTATTTTTTAAAGTTTATTATCTAATACAATGACATTAGTTTATCTGCAATATTTTATTTTATTATATTATATTCAACGCTTATTTTAAATGATTATTATCCGTTATTATATTGTCTACGATATTTTACATACGCAATGTCCCTTTTTATATCGAATTTTTATTATTTGTGAAGAATTAATATAAAAATATATATTAAAATGATACATTTGTCTAATAATTATGGTAAATGATAGCAAAATTAATATAAAACTATATATTAAAAAATCTTATTGAATTTCAATTATTTTTTATGTTATTCTATTCAAACAATACATTACATTTACATGAGGATTAATCAATGTCGGATGGAAATTTGGGAAAAAATATACTGGAAGATAAAATTAAAGGCCTGTCGGATCAAGAAATTGGCATAAAATATAACGTTAATTTAAAATTCATCGAAAAATCCATCGTTAGAAATTTAGGCATAAATGTTTCCAATCCTATAAATATTACACCAAACACTAGTTCAACAAAGATCATTAAAAAATTATCGCCAAAAGATTTTAATTTAGAGCAAAATACCGTCTGGAGTTTTAAATCAAGAGGAACCTGGGCTACCCACAACGGTAATTATAGAGGTAATTGGTCTCCTTATATTCCAAGAAATATAATATTGAAATATTCTAAAGAACAAGATTTGGTTTTAGATTATTTTTGCGGTTCTGGAACAACAGCGGTAGAAGCAAAATTATTAAATAGAAATTTTATAGGCATTGATATAAATGAAAATGCAATTAAATTAGCTCAAGAAAATATTAATTTTAATTTTTTGTTTAAAACGGCAATTGGTACTACTAAATCTTTAGAATCTTCTGAAATTGCGGTTGACCTTAAAATTGGCGACGCAAGAGATTTACATTTTATAAATGATAGTTCAATTGATTTAATTTGTTCACATCCTCCGTATGCCAACATTGTTCAATATACTCATAACAATAATAACGATCTTTCTAATTATGAAGTTAACGATTTTATAAATGAAATAGAAAAGGTTGCAGTAGAAAGCTATAGAATCTTAAAGGACGGTAAATATTGCTCTATATTGATAGGCGATATGAGAAAAAATAAAAATGTAATACCTCTTGGTTTTTGGACAATAGAGAAATATTTAAAAGCAGGTTTTACGCTAAAAGAATTAATAATAAAAAGACAGCATAATTGCAAAACAACAGGTTTTTGGTATACAAACAGTATCAAATATAATTTTCTTTTATTAGCTCACGAATATTTGGCTGTTTTCGAAAAACCTAAAAACAATATACTAAAAAATATTAGCGGCGAAAAGACAAATCTTTTATTATATAATGAAATAAATAAAATAGAATTTATTAAAAATGACAATATACAACAAGAATCCACAACCGTATGGATTTCCGATAAAGAAAATTGGTTAAATAATACATTAAATAATTTAATTAAAAGGTATAGTAAGAATAATTATTCTATTTATAATAATAATTATAATCGCAAAAAAAGAAGCGAACTTTTAATTTATTTTTATGATAAGAATTTTAATGATTTTAATAACAATTTTGATAATTATTTAGAAAAGGAAGGAATCATAGCAATAATATGCGGAGATATTAGGTTAGATAACAATACAATATATTCAATCCCTATTCGTATTGAAAAATATTTTAATAAAAATGAAAAATTAAAAATCAAAGAAATTGTAGTAATTCAAATTAAAAATTTGAATAATACAATCAAAGAAAATAAAAATCTCAATATTCATCATAAATATATAATGATTTATAAAATGGCTTAAATATTAAATGCTAAAACTGTTAAATATTTAAAAATAAATTTATTTATATGGCTAATAGTAAATCATGGAAAAAAATCTTTGACGACTTTAAAATTTTAAATCACGACTTTAATCAATCGCCATTTCCGCTTTCTGCAAAACAAATAAAAATAGCATGTCAGAATTTTAAAGAAACAAACGAAAAAGAGGTGCGTATTTTATGCAAACAAGACAGCAGGGAAAACAGACCCGATGTTTTTATTGAAAACAATCTTTTCCTGCTGCCTGTAAAAAACGGATATTACAACATAATAAAAGGCGAGGGTTATATTGATATTCCGGAAATTAAAAAAGAAATTACGGTTTATTTGTCAAAACTTGATTTTCAATTGGACACAACTAAAATTGGCAATTCTGAAATGCAGCATCTTGATTTTGCATATGCAGTTAGCCTGATTAGGACTTTTATGGACGATCCGTCCCTTGTTTTAACAATAAGAGGAAGAAAATATACTCCTGAATTTGAATTTTATGTAGATAAACAATTAATTAAGGTTGATAGCGTGCAGACAGAAGTTGACGCAGGCTATGAGGGTAAAAATCAAATTGTGCTTATTGAAGCAAAAAACAATAACGCTACGAATGTTATTATCCGTCAGCTTTATTATCCATATAGACAATGGCAAAAGCACACAGAGAAAAAAGTTGTCACGTTATTCTTTAATAAAAATAGCGGCGAAGATACTTATTCAATCTGGCAATTTGAATTTAAAGATCCTAAAAATTACAACAGTATTCAATTGACAAAATCTGAAAAATTTAAGATTTTATTTTAATTTGTTAGAAGTGAATTTTTTAGAAGTTGTCGGAACGACATGAAAAGAAACATCGGGAAGAGCGTTTATAAGTTTATTAACGACGCTTCTGTAAAAAAATTTCAATATTTTTCCTCTCTTTGCATTAGTGGCGCCGATAACAACATGGGATATATCATTATTTTTAACAAAATCAATCACGCCTTCTACAACATCGTCTGCCTGAAAACTAAATACCGATGCGCCCATGTTTTCGGCAATTGATATATTTTTAGCAAGAGCTTTATTATAATCTTTATTGATAATCCCTATTTTATGTCTATTTCTTAAATTTATATGAAGCGCATAAAAATTAGAACTAAGTTTTCCCGCTAATTTTAAACCTATTCTTAATAATCTTGCGGAATCGGGATTTGAACTTATTAAAACTAAAATTTTTTCATTTGATTTTAATTCTAACTTATCTTTTGAATTTCCGATATCGGCGGATTGTTCGCTTAATTCATCTGCTACCGTCCTTAAAGATAATTCCCTTAAAATAATAAGATTTTCAAGTTTGAAAAAATTTTCAAGGGCAATAACTATTTTATCTTGAGAATAAATTTTTCCTTCTTTTAACCTTTTTATTAATTCATTAGCCGGAATATCTATATTAATAATTTCCGTAACATAATTTAAAATATAATCAGGAACCCTTTCTGCCACTTTAATTCCTAATTCAGATTCAACCTTTTCGGCTATTGAATTTAAATGAAAAATATTCAATGTAGTAAAAACACTTATTCCTGATTGAAATATATCAATAACATCAAGATATCTTTTTATATTTTTTGAACCCGGAATATTATTGTGAGCCAGTTCGTCTATTAAAACAATATTCGGTTTTCTTGCAATAACAGCTTCAGCATCTAATTCGTCAAATACGGAATTTTTATATTCTATTTTTTTTCTTGCAATCATCGGTATTTTGCCGATTGTTTTTTCAGTTTCCTTTCTTCCATGAGTTTCAATAATACCTACAGCAACGTCTATGCCGTTTTCAAGCAAATAATTACCGTCTTCAAGCATTGCATAAGTTTTTCCTGTTCCGGGAACCGCTCCTAAATATATTCTGAAAACATCAGAGCCGCTTGAAGAATATTTAATTTTATTTAATATAGAATCTGCGGAAGGTCTGTTATATTCAATTTTCAAATGTATATACCTGCTTTACTTTTAAAATGTATATAGCACTGTAAGGTTAACCGTATTCTGCGATCTTTTAAAGCTATTTACTCCAGTCGGATATATAGAGTGATTTGCCCTTTGATGTTCAAATTCCAATCTGAATTGCATATTTTTAAACATCTTATTTGACGGAGAATAAGCCAGCGTTAAAGTAGAATCAACGAATGTGTACGATTGTCCCGGGCTTACGCTCGGTTCAAATAAACCGTTAGAATCAACCGCAAAAGCCTCCCTGAATGTCTCGGCAATCTGACCGATTGAATAATTATGCTGATGATGAATATAGAAAGATGTTCCGTTGAAATATCCTTTATCGTAAGTTGAACTATTGGATAGCACAAGTGAAGGATATACAACCTGCCCCGGCGTTATCCCGTTAGAATTTAATATGCTTTGATTTAATCCGCCGGCAAGACCCGCATCACGCTCCAAAACAAACGACCAGTCGGCAGTCGGACTATAAACCGCATTTGCATAACCGTAAAAGCTTTTATTTATATTATCCTGATATATAGTATTATTGTTGTCAACAAGGTAGCTGTTTGCCCCGTAAACAAAGCCGCCGTTAAATGTGATAACGCTGAGCGGAGTGTATGCCGCATTAAACTCTATTGTCGGAAGATTGTCTATCGGCACGACGGTATTTTGCGAATTTGCTATACCTAAGGTTGTCTGTAAACTCGGGATAAAATTATATGTAAAAAATATTCCCGTATATGTAGAGGGTTCCGCATTATCTAATAAAGAATATGTGTTGTTCCAGTTTCTTGCCAAGTTGAAATCTTCCCAGCCCAAGAGTTCCTTTTCTTTACCTATATGAATATCTAACCCGCTTCCGATTGGTAAATTTATATTTATATAAGCCTGTCTGATGTCAAAAGGTCTTCTTTGCTGTAACGGCTGCGTAAAATAAGACTGGTTGCCGTAATACGCCTCATAAAACTGGATATTCTGACCCGCATCAAAAGATATATGAAAACCTACGCCGTAAGGATCAGACGCGTTTCCGGGCGATCTTCTTATAGTAATATCGGCTTGATTGACCGCAAAGCCGTCAGACTGCCAGTTATCGCCATAGTTTGCATTGTACGCATTAGGTTTTGCAAAATTATATGTATAAGACGCTGCCAATGTGCCGAGTAACTGGATGCTTGAAAAATAAGAATTATTTTGATTGTTTTTTTGATTTTGCTTCAAAGCTTTCAATTCTTTAGAAATATTGTTTAATTTTAATTCAAGACTTTTCATAGATTTATCGGCATTAGTATTATCGCCAGCACCGATACTATTTTTAGACGTACCGTTAAAGCCGTCTGCTAAAGAACTTTTGATAAAAACATAAGGGAGCAATATAAATGTTAAAAATATAAAACTTATAAGAGCTGCTTTTAAACGATGTTTTAATTTAATTCGCATAATTGTTAATATCTCCTCTTTAATTGTTAAATTTTTATTAATTAATAATTTTACTATAAGTGAAAATTTACAAGAATTCAAATTCAATTATGTTAATGCAATAAAAATGCCAAAATAACATTCCTGTAATTTATAAGGCTTTTCAAATTTAGCAAAAAAATTTCTTCTTAAAAATGCCTCAAAACTAATCAATAATAAAATTTAAAATATATATGCCTAATTTTTGGACAATATATTTATTATTATATTAATATTATAAAACATTAAAAATTACTTTTTTAGTATTTTATATAATATGGAGATAAGTTATAAGCATATCAATAAGCTTTATTCCTATAAACGGAGCTATTACTCCTCCAAGTCCGTAAATCAACAGGTTTCTCGTTAAAATATCCGACGCCTTTGCAGGTCTGTATTTAACACCCCTTAAAGCAAGCGGGATAAGAATAATTATTATAATAGCATTAAATATAACGGCTGATAGTATAGCCGACTGCGGCGAAGTAAGTCCCATTATATTTAAAGGCGCAAGCCATGGCATAACAGGAGCAAACATAGCAGGTATTATTGCAAAGTATTTTGCCAAATCATTTGCGATAGAAAATGTGGTAAGCGACCCTCTTGTTATAAGAAGCTGCTTTCCGGTTTCAACTATTTCAATCAATTTTGTAGGGTTTGAATCTAAATCAATCATATTACCTGCTTCTTTAGCCGCCATTGTTCCTGTATTCATAGCAACTCCGACATCGGCCTGAGCTAAAGCCGGAGCATCGTTTGTGCCGTCGCCCGTCATAGCAATTAATTTGCCTAAAGATTGTTCTTTTTTAATAATAGCCATTTTTGTTTCTGGTGTAGCTTCGGCTACAAACTCGTCAACCCCCGCTTCATCGGCTATAGCTTTTGCCGTAAGAGGATTATCTCCCGTAATCATAATTGTCTTAATACCTATTTTTCTTAAACTGTTTATTCTTTCTTTAATGCCGCCTTTTACAACATCTTTTAAATGAATAATGCCAAGCATACGGCTGTTGACGGCAACAGCTAAAGGAGTTCCTCCCTGTTTTGAAATATTAGCGGCGGCTTCTATAAGCCTTTTATCGACAGCTCCGTTATTCTGGACGACATAATTTGAAATTGCTTCAACCGCTCCTTTTCTAATATTTTCTTTTTTATCTAAAATATCAACGCCGCTCATTCTTGTCATAGCGGAAAAAGGTATAAATTTTATATTATTTTCGTCTAAATGTCTGCCTCTTAAACCATAATTTTTTGCAAGCGCAACAATAGAACGTCCTTCAGGAGTTTCGTCGCTAATTGAAGAAAGCTGCGCATAATCGGCTAATTCGTTAATATTCACTTCTTCTGCAGGAATAAAACTTACAGCCATTCTATTTCCAAACGTTATTGTTCCTGTTTTATCAAGCAAAAGCGTATTTACATCCCCTGCAGCTTCTACCGCTTTACCCGACATAGCTATAACATTATGCTTAACAAGCCTGTCCATTCCTGAAATACCTATTGCGGAAAGCAGCGCTCCTATAGTAGTAGGGATTAAACATACTAAAAGAGCAACGTATATAACCGGAGAAATATATCCGTGAAAATACGCAACCATCGGTTCAATAGTAACAACCACTACGAGAAAAAGAGCGGTAAACATAACAAGCAGAATATTTAAAGCTATTTCGTTAGGAGTTTTCTGTCTTGACGCTCCTTCAACCAAACTTATCATCTTATCAATAAATCCTTCGCCGGGATTTGAAGTTATTTTTATAACAATCTTATCTGAAAGAACTTTGGTTCCGCCTGTAACAGCGCTTCTATCTCCGCCGCTTTCCCTTATAACCGGAGCAGATTCTCCCGTTATAGCAGATTCGTCGACTGATGCAATACCTTCTATAATTTCACCGTCCCCGGGTATAATACCGTTCGATTCGCAAATTACAATATCCCCTTTTCTTAACATTGAAGCCTTAATCTTTTCTTCTTTTCCGTCGGCTTTTAACAAACGTGCTATAACTTCGGTTTTACTTTTTCTAAGGCTTTCAGCCTGGGCTTTACCTCTGCCTTCGGAAATACTTTCGGCAAAATTTGCAAAAATAACCGTAAACCACAACCATAAAGTAATTTGAACTATAAATAGCATATACTTAAAATCATGTAAAAATAAATTCTTAAAAAGAATTGCCGTAGTAATTACAGAACCTATTTCAACTACAAACATAACAGGATTTTTAATCATTATTTTCGGATTTAATTTCCTGAAAGACTCTATAATTGCCGTTTTTAATATTTTTTTGTTAAATGCCGATACGTAATACGCTTTATTAGACATTTTAATTTCTCTCCGATATTTATTTTATTTAAATTTAAAATTACAAGCTATTAATTATTTAATTATTAAATATTAATCAGCCAGAACCGGGAAAACTTTTTTAAATAATTTTTTATTTTTAACTTTTAAAATTTCGGCAAGCATAAGATTAAGTTTATCCGTGTTTAATCCTGGCGTTCCGAAAATCCCGAACTGCCTTCCCGAAATATGATCCATAACAAGCTTGCGCAGTGTTTTTTCTTTGATTCCGGTTAATTTTGAAATTCTCGGCACCTGATCAATAGCGGCAGCTATAGAAATATAAGGTCCAAGCCCGGAACCTGAACCCGTTACTATATCAACAGGAACATTGCCTCTTTTAACGGTCGGATTTTCTTTTAAAAATTTATCTATAAGTTTCTTCTCAATAACTATATATTTACCGTTTGTTGGGGCATAATTAGAGCCGCTTGATTCTGTCCCGTTATAGCCGTTTCCTGCATAAGAGAGTCTTCCGTTAAACATATAAGGGGAAGTGAATTTTTCGCCTATTAGCATTGACCCTATCGGTTTAGAGTTTTTATACATAATACTTCCTCCTGCCTGAAAAGGAAAAAATACTTTTCCTATACCCCATATAAAAAATGTATATGCGACAGAGCACATAACATATAATAAAAGCGTTATTTTTATCATTCTTATTAATTCTTTTGCCATGAAACACCTCTATTCTATTTTTTATTATTAAATTAAAAAATCTGTTTAATCTTAGTGACTTAATTTTCTTAACTTATACCATTTATAAAAAGCTATTCCGCCCCAGACTGTTTCTACAACCCCAAACGGCCATGCGCCTGCCAGGCAGCCATAAACTGCCGAGGCTATACAAGATATTCCAAAAAGAAATGTGAACCAACTTGAACGAGATTCTAAAGCATAAAATATCATCATCAAAGAAACGACGGTTGCGCCATAAATCGTTAGAATATAACTGTTCATACCAAAAACTATCCTCCCTAAAAATATTTGATAAATATCTATAAATCTAAAAAATTCACATTAAAACTCTACTTTGCTCTGCTCTTTATATATACTCTTTTGTACTCTGCTCTGTTATTTAATTTAAGCCATCTATGCGTTACTCTTTTCCGGCAATATCATTAATATCATTAGTAGATATTTAAATCTGATTGCGTTATTGCATTTAATTTAAACCAACTATTTGTTACGGTTAGTAAAATAGATGTCCTTTGACCATCGCAAAATGTTCGGCAATAGGTCCCAGCGCAAGAGCAGGAAAGAATGTCAATGCGCCGATTAATATTATCGTCCCCATTACAACGGAGTAAAATAAAAAACCATGTTCAGGGAAAGTTCCTGCCGATTCGGGAATTCTTTTCTTTTTTATTAGCGCGCCGGCTATTGCTACCTGACATATAATAGGAACATATCTTCCAAAAAATATAGTAAATCCAAGTATTACATTGTAAAACATGGTATTTCCGTCTAAACCTGCGAATGCGGAACCGTTGTTTGCAACGGAAGAAGTAAATGCATATAATACCTCACTTAATCCATGCGGACCCGGGTTAAATATTCCCGCAAGACCTCCGGCGGTAGAAAGAGCTATACCGAACGGCACAAGTATTATAAACGCATGCGCAAACATCGCAAGCGTAGCAAGCGTTACCTCCTTTGCCCCTATCTTTTTACCGAGAAACTCCGGCGTTCGCCCTACCATAAGACCTGCTATGAAAACCCCGATTATCACCATTGTCAGCATATTTAAAAGTCCTACTCCTTTGCCGCCGAATATCAAATTAAGCATCATTTCGGCAAGAAGTATCATACCTGAAAGCGGCATAAAACTATCATGAGCGCTGTCAACATTTCCTGTTGTAAACGCAGTCGTAGCAGAGGCAAATAAAGAAGTCTGGGCAATACCGATATGTTCCTGTTTGCCTTCCGTGTTACCTCCGGGATTATACTTTGAAGCCTTGATATTAGCGCCTAAATGCGCAAGAAAAGGATTGCCGTGCGCCTCCTGTGAATAAATTACGGCAATACATATTACTAAAAGAGTTGACGCAACCCAGAATAATGTCCATGCATGTTTTTTATCGTCTATCATTATTCCGTACATAAAAAAAAGAGCAATGGGAATGGTACCCATCATAAATATTATAAGCGCATTAGTAAACGGATTCGGATTTTCATACGGCTGCGCAGCATTTGCGTCATAAAACCCGCCTCCGTTTGTACCTAAATTTTCAATTGATACCATTGACGCGACAGGTCCAACCGATAATGATTGCTTTGTTCCTGTCATATTCACGACTTTCTTCTGCATTGTAAATGTTTGAGGAGCTCCTTGAGAAAGCATTATAATTGCAAAAATAACTGCTAACGGAATAAAAATTCTGTATATTGCTTTAATAAAATCGATATAGAAATTCCCTACATATTTAGCTTCATGCCTGACAATTCCTCTTATAAAGGCAATAGCAAAAACAAGACCCGTTGCGGCAGAAGTAAATTGCAAAAAAACAAGCGCCATCTGCGAAAAATTTGACATAACTTCTTCGCCGCCGTAATTCTGCCAGTTAGTATTGGTTATAAAACTTATTGCCGTATTAAAATCAAGCGCCCATGGTATTCCAGGATAGTGCATCTGATTAAACGGAAGATAATTTTGAAATCTTAAAATCAAAAACACGATAATAAGCATTAGAAAATTAATAACAAGCCCTATTTTCAGGTAAGTTGTCCAGGTCATTTCTTCTTCTTCTTTTTTTACATTTAAAAACCTGAATGTTAAATTTTCAACCGGATCAATCAGCTTATCTAAAAAAGTATGTTCATATTTAAAAATATGCGCAAGATACCTACTTAAAGGAATGGCTGCCAGAACCATAATTAAAAGCACCAAACTTATTTGCAATATTCCTGTTAAAGTCATTTTACTTAGACCTCGTTAAATTTTTATTTTATTTTATTTTTTCATTATTGTTGTGTCATTATTACATCATCATTATTTTTACTGCATTTTTACCGTATTTTTAAAATTTTGTTTGTCCTTACATCTTATCAAGAAAATCTATTAATAAAAATA
>DAHXMB010000044.1:0-2584 GCA_027365695.1 Candidatus Acididesulfobacter sp.
AATGCAAGATTAGGGTTGTATAACACGATAATAAAATAAGTTAAAATAATTTTAATATTAAACTAACCGTATTAGTTTGCTAATTTGAAGGATTTTATTAGAATAAATAAAATAAAAAACAATTACAGACATTGTTTGACGTAATCAATGATTAATTAATAATTTACAAAAAGGAGGTATTATGGCTGAAGTTCAAGGATGCGAATTACCCGAAGACATTTATTACGATACGGAAAAAGACACTTGGGCAAAACCCATAGATAATAATATAGTGATTCTGGGAATGACTGATGTTGCCCAAACTCAGGCGGGAAAAATTCTTAATGTCACATTTAAAAAAATAGGCGCAATGGTCATCAGACGCGGCAATACCGCCACGATAGAAAGCGGAAAATGGGTCGGACCCATTCCTTCGCCTGTTTCCGGCGAAATAATAGAAATAAACGAAAAGCTTTTAAACGATCCGCTTTTATTAAATATAGTTCCTTACACCGACGGTTGGGTAACAAAAGTTAAAGCTGCAAATTTAGACGAACTTAAATTTCTTTTGACGGGCAAAGAAGCTATTGATAAATACAGAGAAAAAATTATGAAAGAACAGATACAATGCATGAGATGTTCCAGTCAATAAAAATATTAGAAATAAGCAATTTAAATTTAATTAATAATAAATTTAGTTAAAATAAATAAAATAATATTAAGAGAGAATGCGGAGGATAGGTTCATAAAAATATGGAAAAAGAAAATAATAATAATGACAATAATAATATAGATAATATAGATGCAAAATTTAATTTAAATGAATTAAACAATATAAAAATAAAACACAACGTAATATTATTAGTTTCAAAATGGTGTGCAGAATGTATACCAGCCGACAGGGTTTGGAGAACGTTAGCGGAAGAACGGAAAGATTTTACTTACAAGTTAATTGATGTTGCCGATCCGGAAGGAAGGAGATTATCTATAGATTTATATATAAGAAGCGTCCCTTCAACTATAATAGACGGCAAACTTTCCTATGTAGGTATCCCCACTAAAGAAGATGCAGGCGAATTGCTTTCTGTAAAACTATAAAAAATAGAATATTATGAAATCTAATGTCCCCGATAATAATAAAAACAGCAATAATAAATTTACATTTAATTTTTTTAAATTTATTTTTAAATTTAGAAGATTAGACAAATTTATTCTATGTGTAGCGATATCCGTATCTATTTTAGTTGCCGTGCTGTCGGCCGTTTTATTGTCAAGTTTCAGCGATAAAATAATAAACACGGGGACTAGAATTACAAGTTCTTATATTGCCCATGAAACATTTAACGCAATGTTTCAGGTAATGAAAAGAGGATGGAATGAAAAACAGGTTATTGGATTTATAAAAGCTTTAAAGAAATCCTCTAATTCTGAGAAAATGATAAATGTTGTTATTTTTAGAGGCAAGATTGTTTCTAAACAATTTGGCAAAATTTCTCAGCCTAAAGAAAATTCGGTTGTAAAAAAATCTTTTTTAACAGGCTTACCGTCCTATAAAAAAATTAATGGATTATCTGTTTACGCCTATCCGCTGAAAGATAAAGAGTCATGCCTTAAATGTCATACTATGGCAAAGGCAGGAGACGTTAACGGCGTCACCGAAGTTTCTTTTAATCCGGCTTATTTAACTCAAAAATTTAAAAATTATTATTATGCGCTCTTGCTGCTGATATTCCTGCTGCCTATAACTGGCGGAGCATTTGCGGCTTTTATTGTAAGGAAATCTGTTAAAAATGGTATAGGCAGCATCAATAAAGAAGTTGAGAATATTAATACCGTCAGAGACTTGACAATGCTCAAGTCTAATTTAGCAGACCTTAAGTTCGATGAATTTAACAGCGTTTATCAGGGCATCCTGAGACTTTCGTCAAAATTGAGGGAAGTTGCTATAGATAAAGATATATTAGAATTTGAAACTAAACTTTTAGAACGTTTTATAATCACTTCGGAGGTTGTCAGGGATTGGAAAGAACATGTTTTTAATATTTTTATTGACTGGAACATCTCATGCATTGTATCTGTTCTTTCATAATTTTTCTCTTCATTGCTCAGCTGCATTTCTGCCATATTAAACAATATATTGTTTTCCTTATCTATGTGTTCCGATAACAGCTGAATAAGACTATCACCTGAAGATACGATATTTTCATATTTATTATTTGATAAATACTCCGATATAGCATTTTTAAATTCTTTTGAAAGTTGTCTTGATTGTTCGTGTTCAATCAACATTACATGAATAGGTCCTGTTTCTATGCCTATATAATTTCCAAGAACCGGAAATAAGGCGTTTTCTTCTTTTTTAAAATGTATTTCAAGGTCTTTATCAATAAAAGACGTAATTTCGTTGAGCTGATTTATCAAATTTTTTCTTAAAGAATCAGATACCTGCCCCCCTATTTTTTTTAGGTAGCCATCAAGATTGCCTAAAACTACTTTTACTGCTTCGTGGTCGCTTTTTAGCGCATCTATAGGATCAAGCGTCGTATTCATTTGAATCTCCTTTTTAATTAGTTTGTTAATATCTGAAATTGTTTATCGCATAATA
>DAHXMB010000068.1:0-5164 GCA_027365695.1 Candidatus Acididesulfobacter sp.
CCCCCCCCCCCCCCCCCCCCCGCTTTTTATGAAAAGAAAATTTTTAATTTATTTTGAATTATTTTATTTAATAGCGGCGATAGCTGCAGCTATATTGATTTATATTTTCGGCATAATCCCAGCTGAAAATTATGTAGTGTACAATGTTGAATTTCATTTGAAATCAATAAAGCTAAACAAAAATATAAGGGCGCTTAAAAAGAATATAGAAGGAATAGAAGACTTAAGTCTCGTTTACAATATAAATAAACTGAATAAAATTGGCTACAATCGCAGTTTTATTAAGTTTAATAGCGGTAAAAACGTCAAATCCTATAATAAAAATAAATTAAATTTTTATATAGATAAAATAAAAGTAAATTTTGAAAAAATAAATACGGATTATAAAAATCTTGCCTTATTTATTTTTAGAACAAAGCATTATAACGCCGATTATGACCCAAAAATCATTTCATCTTTCAATAAATCTTATTTTGACTGGAAAAATATTGATGCGCCTTTAGTTTTAAGGTTATTAAAATATAATAAAATTATTTTACATAAATTATCGTATAGTTTTTTTTCTAAATCATCATCAGGATTGTCTTCTTTAATATTATCTTCCGTTCCGTTAATAAAATATGCTCTCAAACGGTTTAAAAATATTTTTTATATTTATATTTCTATTTTTATATTTATGACCGTTTTTGCAATTATTGCGGGTATGATATTTATTAACTATGCGACGAAATATTTTGAAAATCTTAAAAACAGCAATAATATTTTTCAATCAATTTTCAAAGATAATTCGTCAATAATGATATTAGTTGACGAAAATGGAAAAATCATTGATGCAAATGACTCAGCTGTTGATTTTTACGGATACGGCAAAGAAAAGTTTATAACAATGTATAATTATGAATTTAACGCCACGCCTAAAAACGAACTGCTGAAATACACAAAACAAGCTTTTAATAAAGAAAAAAATTATTTTACGTTCACGCATAAAACTGCAAAAGGCGAATTAAAAAAAGTAGAAGTCCATACATCTCCTATCGATGTAAATAATAAAAATTATGTTATTTCTATAATACAGGATATAACGGAAAGAGAACTCGCGGAAAATAAGCTAAAAGAATCGGAAGAATTGTTTAAATCGCTATCAACTCATCTTACCTCAGGATTAATATTATACGATAAAGAAAAAATAATCTACGCAAATCCGATAGCTTCCGAAATATTTGGATATAAAGTTAATGAATTAATCGGGCTAAATCCTTTTTCGCTTATTTATGATGATGAAATAAAACGAAATGAAATGCATAAAATATTTTATAAGCAAATATATCAATCAAACACGTCAAATAAATATGTTGTAAAAGGTATAAAAAATGACGGGAGTCCGATATGGCTTTTATGGCAAACGGCAACAATAAAATATAAAAATACAATGCTTGCGACATTTTTTGATATAACAGAAATGATAAATCTGAGAAACCAGCTTGAAAAAGATAGAGAACTTTTAAAAGTATTAGTTGAAAATATAAACTCCGGTATAGCCTTATATACGGAAGATAAATTTATTTATGTTAATCCGGCTTTACTTGATATGTTTAACTATACTGAAGAAGAATTCTTAAGTTTAAATGTAATTGATTTCTTTTCAATTGATGAATCTATGATATATAATCCAAAATCTCCGATTTTTAAAACATATTTTAACAACGAACTGTCTTCCAGATTTATTTATAAATATAATGACAATAAAAATAACAATAAAAAAAGGGGGGCTATCGGTAAAATAATAGATAATAATAAAATCCGCTATATAGACTTATTTAGAACCGCTGCAATATACAACAACGAACAAGCCGGTCTTGCCATATTTTTAGATGTTACGGACAGGGTTCTTAAAGAAGAGCATATTTTAATAGAAAAAGAAACATATAAAGAATTATCTGAAATAGACGAACTTACGAGAATTCACAATAGACGCTCGTTTGACAATAAACTTACAGAACTGCTTAATATCACAGACAGATATAACAGACCGCTATCGCTGACAATGTTTGACATAGATAAATTTAAAGAAATAAACGACACATTCGGTCATGAAATAGGCGATTATATTTTAAAAGAAATAACCGGAATTATTAAACAAAATTTAAGAAACACAGACTTTTTCGCAAGATACGGAGGCGACGAATTTATGGTATTATATCCCGAAACCGCAATAGGAACCGCAATAGACCTTGCGGAAAGATTAAGATTAAAAATAGAATCAAATAATTTTAATATAGAAACCGTAGTAACCTGCAGCTTCGGTATTACAGAAGCAAAAAAAGGCGATACAAACCAGAGTATAGCATATAGGGCGGATAATGCAATGTATGACGCCAAAAACGCAGGCGGAAATAAAGTCGCATATATAAATATAAAATAAATAATTTTAACAAAAAAATATATTAACAAAAAAAATATTTCATTGATTATTAAATTAATGATATAATTTGTATGATAAGGATAAATAATAAAATTGTTAAAAATAAAAATATTTTATTGATTATTAAATTAATGATATAATATTTACGATAATGGGTAATTCTATTGTGCAACAAATAATAATTTTCACTAATATTAACTATAATAAATAATTAATCTATTTAATAATATATTTATATAATATATTTATATATTATATAAATATAGATAAAAAATATTATTATTTGCATATGCGTAATATTAATATTATAATTTATTTTTAAAACTTATTAAAAAAATTTTAAAAGGAGAATATGTATGAAAAATTTTAATTTTATCTTAAAAGACTTTAAAAGACTTAAGAACAATGAAGCGTTTACTCTCATTGAACTTGTTATGGTTATTCTGCTAATCGGTATTTTAGCAGCCGTTGTGCTTCCAAAGTTTGTTAACCTGACGGGCGCAGCTAACAAAGCTGCTTCACAGGGAGTAGTCGGGTCACTGGGGGAAGGGCTTACAACACAGCTTTCAAAAAATTTAGTTAATAACGATTTATCATCTTATTTTACGATTACAGGAGTTACACCAACTGCTGCAGGAACTGTTAAATTTTTAGGAACTACTCCATTAGCTAATACTGCAGGAAGTAATCCTTACGAAAACCCGTTTTTAATATTACCAAACTATGTAATGCCGACAACAGGTAACGGTTCAGGCACTACGTATAATTTCGGCAATCCTACCAGTGTAACGCCTATGGTTTCTAATTCTTGGTGGATTAATTTTACGACAAAAACTGCCGTTGGACCAGGAAATTTGACAACACCGGTTTCATATACACCCACTTGTGACAATACCACAAGTACAAACTCAAATTTTTTACAGCCAAAATTTGATGTTCCAAATAATGAATATATTCTACCGCTTGGCGCTGTTGATTATGTTTATTCCAACGGATCTACTATAGATTCTTACGCATATTATATGGAGTACTCAATAAATGGTAATGTTGACGGTTTCAATTTCGTTCCTTGTCAATCATAATAAAAGGTATCAAGTTAGTTTATCCGATATTTATTTTACCTCATTTTACCTCATTTTACCTTATCCCCCCTCCCTTGACGAGAGGGGGGAGTTTAGAGGCAGGATGATAGCACTTCAAACATTCCGATAATATTACCCCAACTTCACCATAATTACCAGCAACATATTGATATTACTATATTTATGGGGGACAATAAAAATGTCTATGGGGACTACAAAATAAAAAATAAAATGTAATAATATCAAGGGGCTATAGTTTTAGAATAATGAAAGTGGTGAAGTTGGGGTACGTGTCTTCTATCTCAAATTTACGAAGACGTCGCCAATACCGTCACAAAGGTGGAGTTTAAAGAGTTTAGGAAAATTATTCAAAAATTTCTTTTAATAATTTATCAAATTTTTTCTCGCAACACTATCCAATCTTTTATCAAGCGTCCACAATCTTGCATTCATCAGCAACGCAGAGGCAAGCAAATGGATATCTATATATCCTATGCCTTTTCCCATAAGTTCCTTATTTTCTATGAATTGCAATATTTCTTCGGCTTCCGCAACTATAGCGCAGGGAAGTGCATGCAGAAGACGAATAATTTCTGATCTGTTTTTAAGGTTTCCGCTAGCAATTTCACCTATAATAAACGGATGGCAAACAACCTCGCCTTTATTAAGCAATGAAATTAGTTTATCGCTGCCTTCCCGTAAATGTAAAATCCATACCGAAGTATCTACTAGAATCATATCTATTTTAACTATATCTTCTGCGGGGTATACTTTTTAATTGTTTTTCGGTTTTGCCTAATTTGGCAAGTTTTTTTGCACTCTCGATAGATATCAGAGCTTCTAATCCTAACTTGACTAATTTTGTTTTTTCGCCGATGCCTGTGCATTTCGCGGCTTCTTCTATTAATTTGTCGTCTATGTTTAAAGTTGTTCTCATAAAATTCCTCCGCGTAAATATTAATTTTATTAATAAAGTTTATAAAAGTTTATATTAAAATTATTATATTGAATTTATAAGTATAATATATAAGTATAATATATAAGTATAATTATGTATTATTTATACATATATGTCAAGCTAACATAAATACCCAAAATTGCCGATAGAAAATTATTTTTTAGTTTCTATCTAGATGAGCCGTCTAAATACCGACGGCTTTAAAACGTGCCTGCATACGCAGGAATGACTTTGCGAGTATTTAAGTTTTCACCCAAAGGGTGTCATTCCCGCGAAAACGGTAATCTAATATTTATATAACTTTAAAGCTATTTTAACAATCTATATCGGCAATTTTGGGTAAATGTTATATTATAAAAATAATAAAATAATATAAATTTAAAAAATAATTTCTTTAATGGAAAAAATATATTATAATATGAATATGACCAATACTTTTAAAATTTACGAAAATTTAAAAAAGACTTTTGACGATGATTCCGCTAAGAATCTTACGGGGGTTCTATCTCAAATTTACGAAGACGTCGCCAATACTGTCACAAAGGTGGAGGTTAAAGAGTTAAGAGATATTGTCGCCGAACTTGCCGAAGCGCAGAAACGTACTGAACAAAGGTTAGACAGCCTGACAATAAAAGTTGGTGAACTTGCCGAAGCGCAGATAAGAACGGAAAAGAAAGTTGGGGAACTTGCCGAAGCGCAGAT